>CABQHR010000079.1 GCA_902463875.1 uncultured Collinsella sp. | reverse complement strand
CTCCCCTTTTATCTGCTGCATCAGCCCATCATTCTGGGCATTTTGGAGCTCGTCTACTCGGTGCGATAACGCTCGAGCCGCGGTGCAATACGAGCCGGCAACTTCGCCACAATGCGAACGCCGTCCTCGAGATATTCCTCATGCAGAAGGGTTCCCTGCTCATGCACCAGCGTGATGAGAGCGCCCTCGCGATACGGGATATCAGCGGAGAGCAACACATCGGTGGCAGCTGCCTCGCGAGCAATCCGGTCGACGAGATCGTCGAGCCCCTCGCCCGTTTGGGCCGAGAACAGAACGGCCTCCGGATAGCGACGACGGAAACTCATTCGATCGACGCTATCGAGAAGATCGATTTTATTGAATACGGTCAGCGTTAAACGCTCTCCGGCGCCGATCTCATCAAGCACGCGGTCGACAGCCTCCAGCTGCCGCTCATAGTCCTCGTCAGACGCATCTACGACTTTGAGAATTAGATCGGCACCCAACACCTCGGAAAGCGTCGATTTAAAGGCATCGACCAGACCGTGCGGCAGTTTTTGAATAAAGCCGACGGTATCGGTAATCGTCATGCCGCGACCGCCGGGCAGGCGATACGAGCGCGTCGTCGGGTCGAGCGTAGCAAACAGCTTGTCCTGCGAAAGTACCGTAGAGCCGGTCAGACGATTGAGCAACGTCGATTTACCGGCATTGGTATAACCGGCTAACGCGACGCGAAACGCCGGTGACTCAATGCGGCTCTTGGATTGAACATCGCGACGCTGTTCAACCTGCTTGAGCTCACGACGAAGCGCAGCGATCTTATTACGAATGAGGCGACGGTCGACCTCGAGCTGACTTTCGCCCTGACCAAAACGTGAGCCGATGCCGCCGCGCGTCTGCTCCTTGGCGAGATGGCTCCACATGCCACGCAGGCGAGGCAACAAATATTGAAGCTGTGCCAGTTGTACCTGCAGGCGTCCCTCACGCGTCTGAGCATGCAGACCAAAGATATCCAGGATCAGTGCTGTACGATCGATAATCTTTACCGGCTCGCCCACGGCTTTCTCCAAATAGGATTGCTGCGAGGGGGTCAGGTCGTCGTCAAAAATAACGACATCGGCATCCATGCGATGCACCAGGCCGCAAAGCTCCTCTACCTTACCGGAACCGATAAACGATTTAGGATACGGCTTTACCAAACGCTGCGACAAGCGTGCCACGCACTGGGCACCAGCTGTGTGGGCAAGACGCTCCAGCTCATCAAGCGAGCGATCGAGCGGCCATGCATTGTCGCGCCATTCAACACCAACTAAAATGGCACGCTCGGGCTCGGGTGCCGTGGGAACAAGGGGGAAACGGGCCATTAGGCAGCCTCAATACGATGCAGGATATCCTCAACGACCTCATCGATCGTACATTCATCCATATCAAACCACACGATACGGTCATCGCGCTTAAACCACGAAAGCTGACGCTTGGCATAACGACGCGAACGCATCTTAATGAGTACGCGAGCCTCATCCATGCTCATCACGCCATTGAAAGCATCAATGATCTCTTTATAGCCAATTGCCTGCATCGACGTCAGGGCATCTCCCAGCCCCTGGGCCATAAGACCGCGGACCTCATCGACAAGACCCTGCTCAAACATCAGATCGACGCGCAGATTAATGCGCTCGTAGAGCACCTCGCGATTACGCGTCAGACCAAACCATAGGGCATGATAATGCTCGTGCGGAACACTAAACTGCGACTTTTGCTGCGCATAGGAGACGCCATCATCATGCATCTCGAGCGCACGAATCACACGGCGCACGTTATGGGGATGAATAACAGCAGCCGATTCTGGATCGCGCTCGGCAAGCAGGGCATGAAGTCCTTCCTCGCCAATACGCTCGGCAAGCTCCTGATAGCCCACACGGCGATCGTCCTCAAGTTCACCCGAGGGAAAGTCCATCTCATCGAGGGCTGCCTTGAGATATAGCCCCGTACCTCCGCAAAAAACCGGCAGGCAACCCGAACCAAGGAGACGTTCAACATGCGCGCGAGCGTCAGCCTGATAAAGCGCAGCAGAATATGCCACACCCGGCTCTACAATGTCGACGAGACGCAGCGGCGCCGTGCACTCATCGGGCGCCATCTTTGCGGTACCGATGTCCATGCCGCGATAGATTTGCATCGCATCGCACGACAGCACTTCGGACGAAAGACGAGCCGCCAAACGATCGGCAACATCACTCTTACCAACCGCCGTCGGACCGACGATCGCAACGGCGGAAAGACCAGCCCCGGGAGAAACCATTAGCGCGGCTCGCCCACAACGGAGCCGGACAAATACCAGGTCTTGGCAACGTCAACGTCAACATCAACGATCTTGCCAACAAGCTGATCGATGCTGTAACCCTCGGGGATAGGCGCATGCACGGTCTGATTCTTGGGACTCTTGCCCAGCAGGACCGCGTCGTTCTTTTTACTCGTTCCCTCAATGAGCGCCGGAACCACAGTATGAAGCTCACCCTGGTTATACTCGTGTGCCGTGGTCTCGATAACCTTAACTAGACGGTTGAAACGCTCGAGAATAACCTCATACGGCGTAGGATCGTCAATCTCGGCGGCCGGGGTACCGGCGCGCTTGGAATAGATGAAGGTATAGGCCTGAGCATAGCGGACCGTCTCGGCAAGTGAGAGCGTCTGCTCAAAGTCTTCTTCAGTCTCACCCGGGAAGCCAACGATAATGTCGGTCGAGAGCGCGATATCGGGCATGCGGTTGCGAATGCGATCGACAAGGCCCAGATAGTCCTCGCGTGTATAACGGCGATTCATCTCTTTGAGGATCCGCGTCGAACCTGACTGGACGGCCAAGTGCAGCTGCGGCATAACGGCAGGCGTCTCGGCCATGGCGTCGATGGTCTCGGGCAACAGGTCCTTGGGATGCGAAGACGTAAAGAAGATGCGCTCCACGCCCGTATCGCCCACGGCACGCAGCAGATCGGCAAAACGCGGCTTGCCAAACAGATCGCGACCATATGAGTTAACGTTTTGGCCCAGCAGCGTAATCTCACGCACGCCCTGGCGCACCAAACCGGTCACCTCGTCGACAATCTCCTCGAAGGGGCGGCTCTTTTCGCGGCCGCGCACGTACGGCACGATGCAATAGGTGCAGAAATTATTGCAGCCCGTCATGATGGGCACCCAGGCGTGATACTGAGTCTCGCGATGCCACGGCATGCTCATGGCATCCGTATCCTCATGCTCATTGGTGCGGATATGACGCTTACCATCAAGGAACGCCTCGGCAATGAGCTCGGCCACATGTGCAATGGAATGCGTGCCAAAGATGACATTGACGTTATCGACGTTGGTGAGCAGGCCCTCGCCATCGCGCTGCGCGATGCAACCGCCAACGGCAACCACGCGCTTGCCCGAAGGCGAAGGCGGCAGGCTTTTGCAGGAATTGCACTGACCGTACAGGCGAGTATCGGCGGCCTCGCGCACGCAGCACGTCATGAAGACAACGATATCGGCATGCGCGGGATCGAGCGCCATGAGGCAGCCATACGAATCAAGCAGACCGCTCACACGCTCGGAGTCGTGCTGATTCATCTGGCAGCCAAAGGTGCGGATAAAGTAGGTTTTACCGGCAAGAATATCGCGTACAGAACGCTGGTCCATGTGCATAAGTCCTAACGATGGGGAGCGAAACAAGGCAAGCAGAAGCTATGCCACAGGCTTAACATCATCCATGACGACGTTATCCATAGCAGCTCGATTGATCTGGTGAACGTAGATAGAAAGGCGGATGGCCGTGCGCGACTCCCCGTTAATGAGGATGTCGGAGAACACGGGCGCGCAGGAAATATCAAAACCGGTTGGAATCAAAAAACCGCGCGCGATAGCAACGGCCTTAATGGCCTGGTTGACGGCACCGGCGCCGACACACTGGATGTTGACGGGTACACCATCCTTGACCATGCCGGCGATGGCGCCGGCAACGGACGCGGGCGATGATTTGCTTGATACCTTCAGGCAATCCATGAAGAAACTCCTGCATTTAAAAGTACGTTTTAACTGCAACAACTGTATCGTACCGAGTGGACTCGGTAAAGGCACTATTCCTCTTTGGCAAGATCAAAGGTCACGGTGATTCGATCACGCGAAACACGGATCTTTGGGTCGCCGCAAAGGTTGAGATAGTACCGGGCGGCAAGGTCATTAAAGTCGCGTTCCACAGCGCGCGAAAACTGTGCCATGTCATCCTTGGCAATACGTAGCCCGCGACGATCCTTCGCGAGATCGACAGGAGCCGGCGCATGCGAGGACGAATCACGCTCGCGCAGCAGACGCGCGGTCACACCGCGAACGGGCTTAATCTGCCCTGCCAAAATGCGATGGGCCGTGCGCTCGGACATCTCAAGACCCAAACCCGAACAAATACGGATAAAGTCCTCGGCATCAGAAGCAAGGCCTAAACGATCGACAACCGGAAGCTCGCTCTCGTCATCAATGAACAGGAGACGAGACGTATCGAGCCGACTTGACGCTTGAGCATAAAGGGTCGCGGCAATCTCAGACGGAGAACCAAGATAGACATCGCAACCACGCAACTCCTCGAGCGCAAACTCACAAGCAGCGCGAATAATATTATGTGGACCGCGAGCGCAGACATAACGTCCGTCCTCATCCTTGACGGCCTGGGGCCAGCTGGACTGATCGGCACGCTCACTGAGGCGGTCGGCCGCAACGCTCACCTTGAAGGCTGAACCAAGATCGACGCCGGACGTGACCACACGGGCCTCGTCGGTGTTCTGCTTGATCGAAAACAATGCCATGCCACGACCGTGAACGCCCCAACGGTCCATCTTCATGCTCTCGAGCTTGGAAGTAACGCGGGCATCAAAGATTCGCTCTTGCATATCCTGCGGAACGCCGGAACCGTTATCCAGAAAGACAAGCGTGCGGACGCCATCTTCCTTGGTCGTGGCGAGATAGACCTTGTCGGCGCCGGCATCGCGAGCATTACGGAGCATTTCGATGACGATGTCCTCGACACGCTGAATGTCGTGCTTAGCCTGGCGCCGCTCGGCCTCCGAAACGCGGAGGCGGACATACCCCTCGCCAAGGTTCTCCTCGACGCGAAGGTTGCCCTCCCCCGACATCGACGCGATAAATGAGATGAGCTCGTTCGCGTCGCTCATGTTATTTAGCGATATCGACAGCGCGGCTCTCGCGAATCACGACGACGCGCACCTGACCGGGATACTCCATCTCTTCCTCGATCTGATGGGCGATATCGTGAGCCAGAACCGTGGACTGGGCATCGGAAATCTTGTCCGGCTGGACCATGACGTGGACCTCGCGACCGGCCTGCATGGCATAGGTACGTTCGACGCCGTCATGGGAGTTGGCGATCTCCTCGAGCTTCTCAAGACGCTTGATGTAGTTCTCGGCAGACTCGCGACGGGCACCGGGGCGAGAGGCAGAGACAGCATCAGCGGCCTGCACCAGGACATCGAGCACCGTGTTGGGGTCGACATCGGCATGGTGAGCCTCGATAGCGTGGACGATAACGGGCTTCTCGCCATAACGGCGGGCCAGCTCGGCGCCGATGACGGCATGCGGGCCCTCGACGTCATGGTCGATTGCCTTGCCCAGGTCGTGCAGCAGGCCGGCGCGCTTGGCAGTCACAACGTCCAGGCCAAGCTCGGAAGCCATCACGCCACACAGATCAGAGACCTCGAGGGAGTGCTGAAGCACGTTCTGACCAAACGAGGTACGGTAGCGCAGGGCACCAAGGGTCTTGACGATCTCGGGGTGCAGGTCGTGGATGCCGGTATCGAAGGCAGCCTGCTCGCCAGCCTCGCGCACGCGCTGCTGAACCAGGTCGGCGGCCTTGTGATACATCTCCTCGATACGGGCAGGGTGAATGCGGCCGTCGGCGATTAGGTTCTCGAGGGCGACACGGGCGGTCTCACGACGGACCGGGTCGAAGCTCGAAAGAACGACGGTCTCGGGCGTGTCGTCGATCACGAGGTTGACGCCGGAAACCTGCTCGAAGGTCCGGATGTTGCGACCCTCGCGACCGATGATACGACCCTTGAGGTCATCAGAGGGAATGTGCACGGAGGTAACGGTGACCTCGGCAGTGTGGTCGGCAGCGCAGCGCTGAATCGCCAGAGACAGAATCTCCTGGGCGGTCTTGTGGCACTCGGCGCGAACCTGCTGCTCGGACTCGCGAATGATCGTGGCGGCCTCGTGGGTGACCTCGCCGCGAACCTTATCGAGGAGCTCCTTGTGGGCGTCCTCGCGGGTAAGGTCGGCGATACGCTCGAGCTCGGTGGTCTGCTTTGCGCAGAGCTCCTCGAGCTCACGGGAGCGCTTCTCGACCTGACCGGCCTGGCTGGACAGCTGATGCTCGCGCTTGTCGAGAGCGTCGTTGCGGCGATCAAGGGATTCCTCGCGCTGCATCACGCGGTTCTCGAGCGTACGAATCTCGTTCTTACGCTGCTTGTCCTCGGCCTCGGCGGCCTGCTTGTTCTTGATGATCTCCTCTTTAGCCTCGAGCAGAGCCTCTTTTTTGAGGGTCTCGGCCTGACGCTTAGCATCACCGATCAGGGACTCAGCCTGTGCGTGTGCCGACTGGATTTTTTCGTCGGCCTCGTGAAGACTACCCTGCTTGGCGGTGCGCATGTAGGCAATGGCGGCGATGGCACCCAAAACGATGCCAACGAGCGCTGCGATGATAGGCATGCTCACTCCTTTTTATGGATTCGTTACACAACAAAGCGAACCGTCCTTACGAACGGCTCGCGACATTTGAGTAATATGGGCGCAGCTTATGCGGGTCGGATACAGATAAACATATAAACAAACTCATCACAGATGAGCACATATCACAAAGCAAATGGCGCTGTTTATCGTACGTTGAACCACAACAACTGTCAAATAAATGCCCCCAACACGGCGGCTAAAACGCGGTGAACGGCAGGGCCACAAAACGCATACGCCTAAACCGCACATTCCTCACGTTCGGTATCGAGACGTGCCTTAACGGCATCGGCGGCGATGTGATACGAGAAGCCCTTGCCCATCAAAAACCGAACCAGTTTTTCGAATCCGCGCGTCTCTGGAACACGCCGCTTGGCGAGCAGGGCTGACGCACGCGCCAAATCGTCTTCGACGGCAAAATAATCCTCGGGATAACCGGGAATGTCATCGAGCACGACATGACGGCGCTTGAGCTCGGTCTCGATTTTACGCTGTCCCCAACCGCGCCGCTTGCGTTCCTCGATAAAGTACG
Source organism: uncultured Collinsella sp. (assembly GCA_902463875.1). Taxonomy (GTDB): domain Bacteria; phylum Actinomycetota; class Coriobacteriia; order Coriobacteriales; family Coriobacteriaceae; genus Collinsella. The sequence goes on along the minus strand of CABQHR010000079.1, from coordinate 810 downwards.
AGCAAAAGCGGTTCTCGTCTAAAAAGCGATACTCAGTGGCGCGCTCGACGGCGCAATCGATCGCGGGCTGGCGAAAGCCGTAGCGTGCCAGCTTGTCACGGACCTCACCCGTCGCATGGTCGCGTCGCGATAGCATCTCGGTCACCATGGTAAGTGCACATTTACGCTCGATGAGCTGCACCGCTTCACGAAAGTTATCCCAATCACAGGGAAGATCGGGGCGATTTTTGACATACAGGCGCGCGACCCGCACGGGAATCCAAATGGACCGCTCAAAACCGCCCTCAAGCTCACAATCGATATGTGCGCAAGGCTTTTTGGACGCATACCCGCTCGAGAACGAGGAGGCCGCCTTCTTATCGGGAAAGACGACCGTGGCCTCGGTCACCGTATACGACATGAGCGTAACCGCTACTCGTCGTCATCATCGAGCATGGCGGAACCATCGATGGCGTAAAGCTCGTCAAACTCCTCAGGCGCAGGCTGATCGGTCAGCTCGACCTCGGATGGAGCATCGTCGTCAAACTCAAGCCCGCAGGCAAGGCGGACCTTATGCTCAATCTCGTCGGCGCAATCAGGGTGTTCGCGCAGGAACGCCTTGGCGGCCTCGCGACCGTTGCCGAGCTTGTCCTCGCCATAGGCAAACCAGGAGCCCATCTTCTTGCAGATACCGCACTCGACAGCCATGTCCAGAATCGAGCCCTCCTTAGAGATACCCGTACCGTACATGATGTCGAACTCAGCAGAACGGAACGGAGCTGCCACCTTGTTCTTAACGACCTTGGCGCGCACGCGGTTACCGATAACCTC
>CABQHR010000078.1 GCA_902463875.1 uncultured Collinsella sp. | reverse complement strand
GTGGCGCAACAGGCCTAGTAAACATTAATACGGCAAGCTCGGCAGAGCTGCAGACGCTTTCGGGCATCGGTCCCTCCATGGCCCAGTCGATTATCGATGAGCGGACAAAGAACGGTGCTTTCGCCTCGGTTGACGATCTGATGCGTGTGTCGGGAATCGGCGAGAAGAAGCTTGCCAAAATCAAAGATTGCATCTGCGTATGAGTGCGACCGAGCGCGAGCATGTGATGCCTCCGCGGCCCCTGATTCCGTGGACGATGGCCCTGTGTGCCGGTATGTGCATGAGCTGCGTCTTGGTGCTCAACATGGCCGCTGATGCGCTGCTGAGGGAGCGGGCGCCGGCGGTCGGGCCGCTATGGGCCATTCCCGTTTCGTCGGCGGTATTCGTTCTGCTGGCTCAATCTTGTGCGCGGCTTGCCCCTTTGAAGCGGTGGCTGTATGCCGCGTCCGTCGGTCTCGTGGCGGGAGCGGTCGTCTCGGCGTGGTGGGCTGTGGGCGCGCTCAGCGCCTCAAAGGTGCTCGACGGTCGAGCGGCAAGCGGCCTCGAGTTTGTCGTGCAGGGTGATCCATCCATAAACGACGACGTGTATTCCTATACCTGCGAGGCAAGCGCGGACGGTAAGAACTTGGCAACGGTTCGCCTATCGTGTGATCGTGAGCTCAAGGTCGGGGCGCACGCGCGTGTTATCGGTCGCGTTTCGCGTTTTGAGTACGATGCATATGGACGATCGCGCGTGCTCCGAGGCGAGGTGCGCAAGGTTAAAGCCGTTCGGATTTTATCGGTCGATGAGGGTTCTCCGGGGCCGCTGCTTCGGCTGCGAAATGGGCTGCTTGCATCCATCGCGCCTGCGACCGACCCGGCGCGTGCGCTCATAGCCGGTGTCGTCTGCGGTCGTTCGGCCGAGCTGCGCGCCCAGCCGGCGGGCGACTGGTTTTCGGTGACGGGAACGGCGCATCTTATCGCCGTCTCGGGCAGCCATTTGGCTATCGTGGGGTTTGTAATCGAGGGTGTATTGCAAAAGACTCGGTGCTCACGTGGTCTTCAGCGGGCGATATTGGCGATAACGCTTGTGGGCTACGCTGCCTTTACGGGCGCGTCTCCCTCGGCCGTGCGTGCGTGCTGCATGGTGTTCGCGACGCTTGTCGTAAACGGCGCGGGGCGTCGTCGGCACGGCCTTTCGGCACTCTTCGTAACCATGTCCATCTTTGTGCTACTGCGGCCGACGGTGCTGTTCGAGATGGGCTTTCAGCTTTCATGCGCCAGCGTCTTAGCCATTCTGTGCTTTTGCCCCTATGTGACCTACGCTTTGGGTGAGCTGGGTGTGCCATCGGGCGTTGCCAGCATGCTTTCCGTCACGCTGTGCTCGCAACTGGCGACACTTCCCATTACCATTCCTGCCTTCGGTACGTTCTCGCTCATTGCTCCGCTGGCAAATGCGGTCATCGGTCCGGTGGTGAGCGTACTGCTCGCTGTGTCGATCGTGCTGGCTCCCTTTTCGCTCGTGGGACCGTTGCGGACTTGGGCGCTCGTTGTGCCCATGATTGCCGCCCGTTGCGCGCTGTTCTTCGAGCAGCTGTTTGCCGCCATACCGGGTGCATCCGTGAGCGTGCCGCCCGATAGCATGTGGATTTACCTAGTGCCGTGTTTGCTGGCGGTTCTGCTGGTCTGGTGGCCTCGTCCCCGTGCACGTCCTATGGCGGTGGGGCTTGCATGTCTGGTGCTCTTGGCCGCGATTCCGTACGTCTATTGGGATCGATTTGCTCCGCCTTCGGCGACGGTGCTCGATGTGGGCCAGGCCGATGCGATTCTTATCCGCCAGGGCGGCGCAGTAGCGCTCGTCGACTGTGGGCTCGACGAGCGTGTGGTGGCGGCGTTGGTTCGCAATAACGTGCACCATATCGATGCCGTCTTTGTGACGCATTGGGATGAGGACCACTGGGGTGGTTTGCCTGCCGTGCTCGAACAGTTTTCGGTCGGAACGATTGCCGTGGCGGCGGATGCGCTGGAGGATGCTCCTGCCGAGGTATTGAACCGACCTGGCGTGGAGTATCGGCAGGTGCGCCGTGGGGATACGGTCGACATCGGCTCATTTTGCGCCCGCGTGATGTGGCCATTCGAGTCCGTGGATGGCGAGGGAAATGAGGATTCGCTTGTCCTGCTGCTCTCCTATGTTCAGGAGGGCAAGGGCCTGCGAATACTTCTCACCGGTGATGCCGAGCTCGACCAAGAGCGGGAATTCGTGCAGGAAGTGGGGGATATCGATGTCCTTAAACTTGGGCATCACGGCTCCAAGGTTTCAGTCGATGGCGAGTTGCTGGACGTCCTGAAGCCCGAGCTTTCCCTCGCGAGCGCGGGTGAGGGGAATCGATACGGCCATCCGTCCGATGCCTGCATCGATGCCGTTAAGGAAGCGGGCGGCGTGTTCGCGTGCACCATCGAACACGGAGACATTACCGTCACGCCGACTGCGAATGGCTTTGCGATGCGATGCCAGCGACCGTGACGACGTCGTTGGCGTGTGGTGGGCCCCTGGGCTAGAATGACACGGAACGAATACGAAGGCCTGCGGGAGGGGAGCGCAATGTCCGAAACCGGTCTGCTGCCGGCATATCTGATCGTCGGTACCGACGGAGTCAAGCGCGATCACGCCGTCTCGCGTATGAAAGCGCGTCTGGAAAAGTCGGGTATGGTCGAGTTCAACCTCGACGAGCGCGACATGACCAAGGACCCCGATATCGAGTCTATTATCGGATCGCTTAACACCTTTCCCATGGGCAGCGAGTTTCGCTTGGTAATCCTTGATGGCTGCTCAAAGCTCGCCAAGGCAGTCTCGGAGCCGCTCGTCGAGTATCTGGCGAGTCCCAGCCCCACAACGGTCTGCCTCATTATCGCCGACTCGCTTGCCAAGAACACACGCCTGTATAAGGCGATTGCCAAGATCGACAAGAAGGCCGTGATCGATTGCTCCGGCACCAAGCGCTGGGAGCTACCGCGCCGCGTGCAGCAGATGGCGACACAGCACGGCAAGTCGATCTCGACGGCGGCCGCCGAGGAGCTCGTCTCGCGTTCGGGCGAAAACACGCGCATGCTCAATAACGACTTGGCTAAGCTCGCCCAGATGGTCGAGTCGCCTCAGATTGAACTTGCCGATGTTGAGCGCTGGATTGTACGTACGGCTGAGGTTCAACCCTGGGACTTTCTCAACGCCGTCTCGGCTCGCGATATGCGGCGATCGCTCGAGCTCTTTAAGCTTTTGCCCTCCAAGAGCTATGTGTGGACCTATACGCTGCTATGCGGTCGCATCCGTGAGCTGATCGTCGCCAAGGCGCTCGATGCGCGCGGACAGGGTCGTGAGCTCGCCGCAACGCTCAAGCTCCAGTCCTGGCAGGTCAAGAATCACCTGACCTGGGCACGTCGCTTTTCTATGGCAGAGCTCGTCGCAGCGCTCGAGGGTGCGGTCGATGTGGAGCTCGCACTCAAGGGTTCGGCCGATTCTCAGACTGCGCTTTTGCTCTGGATTACGAACATCTTGAGAAAATCGTGATGATACCTGCCTATTTGACAAATTCGTTCTATCCCTTTGTGAGGGAGCGTGCTATAGTAGGCGCTTGCATGACCTCACCGTGTCTCAGAGGTGTCATACATTTTTTGCAAGGAACTCGAAAGGAACTCCAGAAGTGGCAAACATCAAGTCTCAGAAGAAGCGTATCCGCACCAATGAGGCAGCTCGCATGCGTAACAAGGCTGTCAAGTCCGAGCTCAAGACGCTGACCAAGCACGTCCAGTCCGCCGTCGCCGAGGGCGACGCCGAGAAGGCCCAGGCTGCCCTCAAGACCGTCACCAAGCGTCTCGACATGGCTGCCGCCAAGCATGTTATCCACAAGAACCAGGCTTCCAACCGCAAGTCCGGTCTTGCCAAGCTCGTGAACAGCATCAACGCCTAAGTTGTAAATTTCACACCACACAGATTACGCGCATAAATGGAGCCTGTTTTATGGAACAGGCTCCATTTTTTGTACCGCTCGGGTAAGATAGTCCGCATGAATACTTCAATTGACATTTCCCACATCCGCAACTTCTCGATCGTTGCGCACATCGACCATGGCAAGTCCACGATCAGTGACCGCATCCTCGAGCTCACCCATACCGTCGACGAACGCGACATGGAGTCGCAGCTGCTCGACACCATGGATATCGAGCGCGAGCGCGGCATTACGATCAAGTCCAATGCCGTCCGCGTTTCCTATGACGCCGACGATGGTGAGACGTATCAGTTCAATCTGATCGATACGCCGGGCCACGTGGACTTTACCTATGAGGTCTCGCGCTCGCTGGCAGCCTGTGAGGGCGCGGTACTCGTCGTCGACGCCACGCAGGGCGTCGAGGCGCAGACCGTTTCCAACGCGACGCTCGCCATGAACGCCAATCTGGACATTGTGCCGGCCATCAACAAGATCGACCTGCCCTCGGCCCATCCCGATGAGGTTAAGACCGAGATCGAGGATGACCTGGCGATCCCTGCCGATGATGCCGTGTGCGTCTCGGGCAAGACCGGCGAGGGCATCCATGATCTGCTGGAGTCCATTGTCTTTTTGATCTCTCCGCCCAAGGGCGATGCGAACGCGCCGCTCAAGGCGCTCATCCTGGATTCGTACTTCGATGAGTATCGTGGTGTCGTCGCCACGGTGCGCATCTTTGACGGCTCCATCAAAAAGGGCGATACCCTTCGCATGATGCAGGCAAAGGGCGACTTTTTGGTCGATGGCGTGGGCGTCAAGCGTCCCGCCGAGACCCCGGTCGACGCGCTGACGGTCGGCGAGGTCGGATATGTGGTCACGGGCCTGAAGGACCCCGAGGCCGTTCGCGTGGGCGATACCCTTACGTGGGCGTCGAACCCCTGCCCCGAGCCGCTTCCTGGTTATCGCGAGGCCAAGCCCATGGTCTATACGGGCCTGTTCCCGATCGACAACAAGGACTACGAGAACCTGCGTGACGCGCTCGATAAGCTGCACGTCAACGACCCTTCGTTGGTGTGGGAGCCCGAGACCTCGGTGGCGCTCGGCTTTGGCTTCCGCGTGGGCTTCCTGGGCCTGCTGCACATGGAAGTCGTCAAGGAACGCTTGGAGCGCGAGTTCAACCTGGACCTCATTGCCACGAGTCCCTCGGTCGACTATCACGTTTACAAGACCGACGGTGAAATGATCGATGTCCGCAGTCCGCAGGACCTTCCCGAGGCCACACGCATCGATCGTATCGAGGAGCCCTACCTCAAGGCAAAGATCATCTGCCCGCCCGAGTATACGGGTGCCGTCATGCAGCTCGCTATCGAGCACCGTGGCGTCACGACCGATATGATCCACCTGACGAGCAAATCGGTCGAGATGCGCTTTGATATGCCGCTCGCCGAGCTCATCTTGGACTTCTTCGATCAGCTTAAGAGCCGCACCAAGGGTTACGCCTCGCTCGACTACGAGTTCAACGAATATCGCCCCTCCGAGCTCGTCAAGCTCGACATCCTGCTTTCGGGCGACGAGGTGGACGCGCTGTCGTTTATCGTCCATAAGGACAAGGCATATGGCCTGGCCCGTGGCCTGTGCGACAAGCTCAAGGAGATCATCCCGCGTCAGCTGTTCGAGGTGCCCATCCAGGGTGCTATCGGCAACAAGATCATCGCCCGTTCCACCGTCAAGGCGCGTCGCAAGGACGTTCTTGCCAAGTGCTACGGCGGCGATATCTCGCGTAAGCGCAAACTGCTCGAGAAGCAGAAAGAGGGCAAGAAGCGCATGAAGGCCATCGGCTCGGTCGAGGTCCCGCAGGAGGCCTTTATGGCGATCCTCAAGGTGGACGAGTAGGTCCATGGCGCTTTCTGAATACAGCAAGCGGCTGCTGGGTGCCTATGTCGAGCAGCCGTTCCTTATGGCTCCCATGGCGGGCGTGACCGACCCCGCCTACCGCATTATGTGCCGCCGCCGCGGTGCCAACCTTGCCTACAGCGAGATGGTGAGCGTGGCAGGCCTTGCCTATGCCAGCAACAAAACGTGGCGCCTGGTGCTGCCGGCCGACGAGGAACAGCAGATTTGCGTGCAGCTCTTTGGCTCCAAGCCCGATCAGTTTGCGAGCGCCGTCGCCGCCGTCGAGGAGCGCGTTGGCGATCGCCTGTCGCTCATCGACATCAATATGGCATGCCCCGCCCGCAAGGTCGTTACCAAGGGCGAGGGTTCGGCGCTCATGCGTACGCCCGACCTGGCGGAGAAGATCGTCGAGGCCACGGTGGACGCGGCGCACGTGCCCGTGACCGTCAAGATCCGCAAGGGCTTTTATGCCGAGGACCGTAATGCCGCGACGTTTGCCCAGATGCTTGAGGGCGCAGGGGCTGCCGCAGTCGCCGTGCATGGTCGTTGCGCCACGCAGCTCTACACGGGCCAGGCTGATTGGTCGGTCGTCGATGAGGTTGCCGACGCTGTCGAGATTCCCGTGATTGGTTCGGGCGATGTGTTCTCGGCCGAGGACGCTGCTGAGCATCTGCACGGCTCGGGTGCCAGCGCGGTGTTTATCGCGCGCGGCATCTACGGCAATCCGTGGGTGTTCGGTGATGCCCGAGCCCTTGCACTCGATGGCACGCCGGTTCCTTCTCGCTCCTCGGTCGAGCGCCTGGAGGCTCTGCGCGAGCACCTAACGCTGACGCACGAGCTTCTGCCGCTCATGTCGCGCGCCCGCACGTACGCAAGCTGGTACTTAAAAGGCATGCCCCATGCCGCCGCCTGGCGCGCTCAGGTGGTGCGTTGCTCTACGTACGAGGAGTTCATGTCGCTGGTCGATGATATCGAGCGCGATGTGGTGGCCTGCGAGGCCGCGCTTGCCGCCGGTGAGTCGGTGCCCGCTCATCCGCTGGAGGCTTAAGGGTGGCCGTTACCGCGCTGTACGTGCACGTGCCGTTTTGCGCTCAAAAATGCCGCTATTGCGACTTTGACTCGCGTAGCTTTGCTCTGTGTGATTTGGATGCTGCGCTCGATTCCTATTTTGAGCAGCTGTATGCGCGCCTCGATTCCTTTGGCGACGCCGGGGCGCTTGCGCAGGTCCGCACGGTCTATATTGGCGGCGGCACGCCGTCACTGGCTGGGGAGCGCCTGGTGAAACTTGCCCGTCGTATCTCCATGTGGTGCAAGCCCGTTGAATTTACCTGCGAAGCCAATCCTGAGTCGCTGACCGCCGAGCTCGCCACCGCGCTTGCCGAGGCGGGTATCACGCGCATCTCTCTGGGCGTGCAAACCCTCGACAATACCGAGCTGGCTGCTATTGGCCGCATTCACGATGCTAATCGGGCACTTGCGGCTATCGCGACGGTGAAGGACGCTGGCCTCGATGTGTCGTGCGACCTGATGTGCGGCCTTCCCGGGCAGACGGCCGCAAGCTGGCGGAGCACGCTCGATGGCGTGTTGGCGGCGGCGCCTCATCATGTGTCGGTCTACCCGCTCACGCTCGAGGAGGGCACGCCACTCTATCGCATGGCGTGCCGTGACGAGTCGCTCGAGCCCGACGAGGATTTTCAGGCTTCGTGCATGGACGCGGCGCGTGAGCGCCTGGGTGCGGCCGGCTATCGTCCGTATGAGGTGGCAAGCTACGCGCTCGACGGCCATGAGTGCGCCCATAACATTGCCTACTGGACCGGACAGGGCTACCTGGGCCTGGGTCGTTCTGCCGCGGGCATGCTCGACGACGAGGATTTCGACCGTCTTGCAAGTTTGTTCCCCGGCGTGTCTTCTCGAGGCGATGCGTACCGCGTGCGTCTGGTGCAACGTGACGATGACGCGACGGCGTTCGAGGCCGAATATCTGTCGCAGCGCGAGGCTGTCGCCGAAGACTTGATGCTCGCTTGTCGCATGACGCGCGGTGTTGCGTCCGACCTGTTGGCTCGTGCAGCTTGCGTCATCCCAACGGGCGAGCTGGCAGCTGCCTGCGATCGCGCGCTCGAATTGGGTCTTGCCACTTGGGTGCCCGAGACGCTCTGGGGTCATGAGGGACCCTTCACTACGGCAGATGTCGTCGCGGGCCATGTTCGAGCTCGTCTGGCGCCGACCCATCTGGGCTGGCTCGATGGAAATGTTCTGTTCGAGCTGTTTTGGGATCTAGCTTAGGCCGCTCGGGTAGAATTACCGGAATATATACGCTGCTGTGAGCAGGAGGTTGCCGCGCATGGCGACGATGAACGAAAAAGATTACTACGAGATTCTGGGTGTCTCCAAGGACGCTACCTCGCGTGATATTCAAAAGGCCTTCCAGCAAAAGGCCCG
>CABQHR010000077.1 GCA_902463875.1 uncultured Collinsella sp. | reverse complement strand
GGGTGGGGGAAGGGGTGGGGAAAGGTGTTGAAAAATGGGGCGGTTCCCCATATTATTGATGGCGTCGACAGGCGGGGTGGTTCCCCGCGTACGTGCCATCTGAGTAACCGAGGGGAGGGCGCACATGGGAATGACGGGTGCATACGAGCGCAATCTCGATGCAAAAGGTCGTCTATCCCTGCCTGCACCCCTTCGCGAGGAGCTTGGAGAGCACGTTCGCGTGTTTAAAGCCCTGGATGTCGATGCTCTGTACGTGTTCTCTGCCGAGGCCTTCGATAAGTGGGTCGAAGGACTCTTCGCGGGTCGTGAGGGCCATGAGGGTTTTAACCCGCGTGACATCAACGACCAGAAGCTCATGAGGGCGATCAACAAGCGCACCACGTCGATGGATGTGGACAGCGCGGGTCGTATCGGTCTTTCTGAGTCTCTCCGCAAGCAGGCGAACCTCGACCGCGAGGTCACGGTTGTGGGCAACTACGACCACCTTGAGGTTTGGGACCGCGCTACGGCCGATGAGGACGATGATGACGAGGCCCTGCTGGACCTCTTCTTCTCGTAAGGGCAAGGCACGAGTAACGGATGGAGCGTGGGATCTTGACACAAGAATATCGGCATGAACCTGTCATGCTCGGCGAAGTGCTTGAGTCGCTGCAGCTCAAGAGCGGCTCCGTTGTCTGCGACTGCACCCTTGGCGGTGCCGGTCATTCGGTAAAGATGGCCGCGCAGGTGGGGGAGACCGGCCTTTTGCTCGGCGTCGATCAGGACGACATGGCCCTCGAGGCCGCTGGCGCCCGTCTGGACCGCGAGGTTCCCGGCGTACCGCACCAGCTGCTGAAGGGCAACTTCGGCGACTTGGACGAGCTGCTTTGCTCGGCCGAGGTGCCCGGGGTCGATGGCTTCCTGTTCGACTTGGGCGTTTCGTCGCCGCAACTCGATATCCCTGGCAGGGGCTTTTCGTACAACGAGGATGCCCCATTGGACATGCGGATGGATCCGGGTAACAACACCTTAAACGCAGCTGAGGTCATCAACACCTATAACGAACACGACCTCGCCCGGATTCTACGCGTCTACGGCGAAGAGAAGTTCGCCTCGCAGATCGCGCGTGAGATCGTGCGCCGCCGCGAGCATGAGCCGATCGAAACCACCGGTCAGTTTGTCGAGATCATCAAGGCTGGTATCCCTGCTGCCGCTCGTCGGCATGGCGGACACCCGGCCAAGAAAAGTTTCCAGGCCATTCGCATCGAGGTCAATCACGAACTCGATGTGCTCGAGCGAGGGCTAGACGCCGCCACAAGGTGGCTCAACCCGGGCGGACGCATCTGCGTCATCTCGTATCACTCGCTCGAGGACCGTATCGTAAAGAACCACTTTAAGGAGATGAGCCAGGGGTGCACGTGTCCGCCGGAGATTCCGGTGTGCGTGTGCGGCAACGTGCCGATACTCAAGGTCATCACCCGCAAACCCCTGGTTGCCCAACCCGATGAGGTTGCGCGCAACCCTCGGGCGAGATCAGCCAAGATCCGCGTGGCGCAGCGTCTGTAGACGCGACCGCGCGATATTGGACCTCCCGCTCGCACCATAAACGAAGCTTAAACACACTACCAACGTACTCGGGATGGGAGGCGGCATATCATGGGCTACAACACTTCAAACGCAGCACTCGCCTATGATATGAGCGCCATGCCCGCCTATCGTGAGACACCGCAGGCCCCCGTTGCTCCCCGCGAGCAGCGCGCGCCGCGCTTTGATGTCTACACGGGCGCGGGCCGTCAGGCAAACCAGGCGGTAAGTCCGGTTTTCATGAGCGTTCTTAAAACGTTTTGCATCATTGCGGCCATCTTCATGACGATCGGTGTCGCCCGTGTGGCGCTCGCCGGCGTTACGGCCCAGGTGCTCAACAGCAATGCCGCGCTTACCAACACGCTCGAGAAGGCGACCGATGAGAGCTCCGACCTGGAGGTCATGCATTCGGTCTATGGCGCCGACACGCGCATTCGCGACCTTGCGGGCGCTTATGGCATGGTGGAGCCCAGCGAGAGCGTTACACTTGATTTTTCGCAGGATGCAGCCGCGGGCGCTAGCTCGACCGCGACCGCTCAGTAACAAGACGGTAGCTGAGTATGACAAATGACTATCGCCGCGGTTCCGACGGGGGTCGCGGTTCTGGACGTCCCTCATCGCGGGGACGTTCTGGTTATCAAGGAACGGGTCGGCCATCTTACAACGCGAGGCCGTCCTATGGCAACGACCCCGCGTCGCGTCTCCGTAGCTCGAGTGGTCCTCAAATGCATAACACCAGACCGCGCAAGAGCTCGTCGACCGAATGGCTCACGGGCACGCCGCTGCCCCGTCGCAAAGCCGTCATGGGCTTCATCGGGTTTGGCTTGGGTTTGGGCGTCCTTCGCCTTGCCGACTATCAAATCGTGGAAGCCGATAAGTTGCGCGACCGTGCCGATGCGCGTCGCTTGCTTGCGCAGACGCTGTATGCCAAGCGCGGTACCATCTATGACCGTAACGGCAACGTGCTGACGTCGTCGGTCGAATGCCGCAACATTGCCGTGAATCCTCAGCTTATCGAGGACGTTGACAAGACGGTCTCGGCACTGGTCAAAGCTACGGGCATCGATAAGAAAACCTGTCGTGATCTCGTTATGTCCGATGGCACCTGGGTGTATATCAAGCGTCAGGTGGACGAGGACGATGCTGCGGCGCTGGAGAAGAAGAACCTGCCCGGCGTGCTCTTTGAGCAGGCCATGAAGCGCGTATACCCCTACGGCAACCTGGCGTCTCAGGTGCTTGGCGTGGTAAACGTGGACAACGACGGTCTTACGGGCCTCGAAAAACAGTACAACAAGCTTTTGACCGGAACCAACGGTTCGCTGGTGCGCGAGCGGGCGAGGGACGGTAGCTATATCGCGGGCGGCGCCTATAAGAAGGTTGCCGCGGTGGACGGCGTAGACATCGTGACGACACTCGATGTCAATATCCAGCGTGCCGCCGAGGACGCCCTGGCCGAGGCGGTCGAAAAGACCAAGGCCAAGAACGGCTCGGCCCTGGTCACCGATCCCACGACGGGCGAGATTCTGGCGGCATGCTCGTATCCGACATATGACCAGACCGATCTGGAAAACGCCAAGACCGAGGACATGAACTTGCGCCTGGTTACCGATGCCTACGAGCCCGGCTCGGTCTTTAAGACGCTCGTGGCCGGTGCCGGCTTCGACTTGGGAGCCGTGCGTTCGAGCACGTCGTTTGAGGTGCCGGCGAGCATTAAGGTTGGCGACGACACCGTTACCGATGCCGATAAGCGCGACTACACCATGACCATGGACGTGCGCGAGATGATGCGCCGTTCGTCCAATGTGGGCTTTGTCCTGGTGGGACGCAAGATCGGCGCCGATGATTTTGCCACCTATGTGGACAAGTGGGGTATCGGTCATAGCTCCGGTGTCGATTTTCCGGGTGAGAGTCTGGGTATCGTCAAGGAGCGCGACCAGTACGACGGCGCCACGCTGGGCTCTATGAGCTTTGGCCAGGCGCTGTCCGTCTCACCGATTGAGGTCGCACGTGCCGTGGGCGGCATCGCGAACGGCGGCGTGATGATGACTCCGCACTTCTATAAGTCCAGCAAGGGCGATGAGAAGGACTGGGGCGAAGGCGAGCGTGCGATTTCGGAGGACGCTGCCGCCCAGGTGACATCGTGCATGCAGACGGTCGTGTCCGAAGGCACGGGCGTTGGCGGTGCGGTCGATGGCTATGACGTGGCGGGCAAGACCGGTACGGCCGAGCGTGCTGACGAGAACGGCGGTTACCTCAAGGAGAACTACATGTCGTCCTTTATGGGCTTTGCGCCGGCACAATCGCCCAAGGTGCTGTGCTATATCACACTCGATGGAACGCCGAGCGGCTCGGATGCCGCCGCGGTGCCATTCCAGTCCATTATGGCCAACGCGCTCGACGTGCTGGGTATCCCGCGCACGAAGTAGGGGGTTACAATCTTGAGCGTGGTCTGCCGTTTGATCTGAAGGGTGTTCACATGCCCTGCACCACGCGCGCATGGCACTGGGATACAATACGCCGATAGCATTATTAGGTTTACAGGGGAGCTGCAATGATAGAGATCGCCGTCAACAACCTCGCGGCCTCAACGGGGGCCCGAACCGTGACGGAAGAAGTCGATCGGGTATGCCGCGGGTGCGTTATCGACTCGCGTCAGGTCGAGGAGGGGACGATCTTTGTCGCCTTCCCCGGCGAAAAGGTCGACGGCAATGATTTTGCCTCCCGTGCCATCGAGTCGGGTGCCGGTGCCGTCGTGATGACGCGTGAGCCCGATGCCGAGCTGGTTTCGCTGGCGCAGGACAAGGGATGCGCCATCTTGATGACCGACGACCCCGAGGAGTTCTTGCTGCGCCTGGCGCATGTATATCGCTTGGAGCTTGGCTGCCTGGTCGTCGGCATTACCGGTTCGATTGGCAAGACGACGACCAAGGACGTGCTCGCCGCCGTGCTCGCCAAGCGTTATCGCGTCTGGGCCACCAAAGGCAATTTCAACAACCTGATTGGCATGCCGCTCACGGTGCTTTCTGCTCCGGCCGATACCGAGGTTCTGGTGCTCGAGATGGGCATGAACCATTTTCATGAGATTGAGCGCCTGTCCCAGTCTGCCAACCCCAATCTTGCCATCGTGAGCAAGATCGGAACCTCCCACATCGGTATTCTGGGCAGCCGCGAGAACATCGCCCGCGCCAAGTCCGAGATTGTCCAGGGCATGTGCGCCGCCGGCGACTTCTCGCCGTTGCTGGTTTTGGGCGGCGAGGACGACTTTACGCCGTTCATTCGCGATACGTTCGCCCAGCCTGCGGGTATTGACGTGATGCTGGCCGGCGTCTCGGACGACGACGAGATTCGCGCGCGCGACATTCGCGTCGACGACGAGGGCCATCCGGTCTTTACGCTCGACTTTGGTCAGGGCGACACGGTCGATACCATGCTGGCCATTCCCGGCGTGCAGTCCGTGCCCAATGCCGTCAAGGCCGCCGCGGTCGCCTATCGTCTGGGCGTGACGCCCGAGCAGATCGATGCTGCCTTTAGGGGTCTTACGATCACCGGCCACCGTCAGGAGATCAAGCGCGCCAAGAGCGGAGCACGCATCATCGACGACTCCTATAACGCCAGTGCCGAGTCTATGGCTGCCGGCCTCGATTTGCTGTGCTCGCTCATCTGTGACGGTTCGCGCATGGCGATCTTGGGCGAGATGGGCGAGATGGGCGACGAGGCTCCCCGTATGCATGAGCTCGTGGGCGCCTATGCCGCCGCCAAGAAGCTCGACATGCTCGCGTGCGTCGGCGGCGAGCTGGCTCAGCTCATGGCCGATGCCGCACGCATGATGGGCATGGATGAGGACCGCATCCAGGTGTTCTCCGATTATCAGCAGGTGCTCGACCGCATGGGCGGCGCGCTTGAAGATCATGATGTTGTACTGGTCAAGGGTTCCCGTTTTGTTGAGCTCGACCGCTTTGTGGAAGGTGTGTGCTAGCCCATGTTCGGCAATCCCTCGTATCCTACGTATCAGGCCTTTTTGGGACTTGGCATCGCTGCCGCCATTGCGTTGCTACTTATGCCGTGGTGGATCAAGCTGCTGAAGGTCGAGGGTATCGGCCAGCAGGTCCGAGCCGACGGCCCCAAGCGTCATTTGATTAAACAGGGTACGCCCACCATGGGCGGCGTCATCATCCTTGTCGCGATCTCGCTGACCTGCCTGCTGATGGGCAAGCTCACCACCGAGCTCGTGCTCGTACTGCTTGCCACGCTGGCCACCGGCGTTCTGGGTCTCATCGACGACCTGACCTCCGTCACGCATGGTCGCTCGCTCGGCCTGACGCCTCACGCCAAGATGATCGGTCTGACCATCATCTGCGTCACTTTTACCGTGCTCGCCGTCAATTGGTGCGGCGTCGCCCCCGAGATCCGTTTTCCCGGCGGCCTGACGATTGACCTCGGTGTTCTTTCGACCACCATCTGCGGCCTTTCGTTCCCGTGGCTCTACATCGTATTTTGCTGGCTGATGATCGCTGGTCTTTCCAATGCCGTGAACCTGACCGATGGTCTGGACGGCCTTGCCGGTGGCACTTCCATGATCGCCATGCTCGCCATGGCCGCCATGGCGTTTTTGCACGGTGACGTGAACCTGTCCATCTTCTGCACGGCGTGCGCCGGTGCCTGCCTGGGCTTTTTGTGGTTCAATTGCTACCCGGCGAGCATCTTTATGGGCGATACCGGCTCGCTTGCCCTGGGTGCCGCTTTTGCCTGCACCTCCATCATGACCAACACCGAAGTCGTTTCCCTCATCATCGGCGGTCTCTTTATCGTCGAGACCCTGTCGGTCATGATCCAGGTCGTCTATTTCCACTTTACGCACAAGCGCGTCTTCCTTATGGCGCCCATTCATCATCATTTCGAAAAGAAGGGCTGGGCCGAGACCAAGGTCGTTATCCGTTTTTGGATTATCGCCGCGGCCTTTGGCGCCGTTGGCCTCGCCCTGTTCTTCCAGTTGGGATAGTGGTCTTTCATGCCTCTTGCTGATGTCTTTAGCCTGCTTGTTTTGGGACAGGGTAAATCTGGTCTCGATGTCGCCCGTTGGGCGTTGGCTCACCCCGAGCGCGTGAGCGCCACGACCGTGTATGGCGGCGGTACCTCCGAGCCCAATGACGCCACACGTGCACTCGAGGCGCAGGGTGCGTCGTTTGTCTACGGCACCGAGCAGGTCGAGGGCGCCTATGACGTGTGCGTGACATGCCCGGGTATCTCGGAGTTCTCGGCCTTCTTTAAGGCTGGGCGTGAGCATGCCGCTCAGATTATGGGTGAGCCCGAGTTTGCTTATCGCCTGTCTCCCCAAAATTGGATCGCCATCACGGGCACCAACGGCAAGACAACTACCACGTCGCTGACCGATTATCTGCTCAAGGCCGCCGGTGAAGCCAGCGTGGCCGTCGGCAATATCGGTGAGCCGCCGGTGAACGAGATCGACGGCCGCGCACACAATGAGTGGTTTGTAGCCGAGCTGTCGAGTTATCAGATTGCTACGACCGCCGAGCTTCATCCTCGCGTGGCGGTGCTACTTAACATCACGCCCGACCACCTGGGCTGGCACAAGAGCCACAAGAACTATGCGCTAGCCAAGATCAAGTTGTTCGAGAATATGGTCGACGACGACCTCGTGGTTATCGACGTTGAGGATGCCGGCATCCATGAGTTCGATGAGTACATCTACACACCGGGCCGCCGCATCTGCAAGGTCGCGTTTGACGAGCCAGAGGGTGCAGACGCCGCCTTTGTGCGCGACGGCAAGTTGGTCGTGCGCCTGAAGGGCGTCGAGACTCAGCTTGTCGCCACGTCCGAGCTCAAGATCTCGGGCCATCACAATGTCATCAATGCCCTATGTGCCGCCACGGCTGCTCTTGCCGTTGGTGCCGATTCCGAGGGCATTTGCCGCGGTTTGGCATCGTTCCAGCCGCTCGAACACCGCGTGGAACCCTGCGGCGAGATCGATGGCGTGCGCTACGTCAACGATTCCAAGGCAACGAACACCGATGCGGTCGAAAAGGCCCTGACGGCGTTTCCCGACGACGATGTGATTTTGCTGCTCGGCGGCCACGATAAGGGCACGCCGCTTGCGGACTTTGCCCGCGTCGTTATGGACAACGTGCGCTCGGTCGTTTGCTTTGGCGATGCGCGCGAGCGCTTTACCGCCGCTATGGACGAGGCCGATGTCGATGGTGACGTGGATATCGCCCAGGCCGATGATCTGCGCGATGCCGTTGACGTTGCCCGCTCGCTCTCGAGCCGCGGCGACGTGATCCTGCTTTCGCCCGCTTGCTCTTCGTTCGACGAGTTCTCGGGTTACGAGGAGCGCGGTCGCGTGTTTAAGGACTACGTGGCCCAGCTTGCCGCAGCAGCGAAATCGCAAACGGAATAGGGGTTGCCGGTGAGAGAGGAGAGCCCCCGAAGTGATATGAGGAGGCCCGACTCGGATCGTGCTTCCTCGCTGCGTAGCACGCCGCGTTCCGGACGCGGCGGGCAGACGTTCAGTGAGCGCTATATTGCCGGCGTCCCCGCCCGCATCATGCGCCCCCGTTTGATATTTATGGCCTGCCTGTTCAGCTTGGTTTGCTTTGGCTTGCTGATGGTGTACTCGGCATCTTCGGTCGAGGCGCTGCACGAGAATGGTTCGGCGACGTTTTTCCTGTTTCGACAAGCCGCATTTGCCGGAGTTGGCGTGCTGGCTATGGTTGCCATCGTGCGCATCTTGCCGGACA
>CABQHR010000076.1 GCA_902463875.1 uncultured Collinsella sp. | reverse complement strand
TGGGCACCATCAAGAGCGTCCACCCCGCCGTCTTTATCGTCGAGGTCGACGAGCGCCGTGGCCGCAAGTCGCGTCAGTCCTACCAGTATATTGATGTTCTCACCGGCCAGGTCGAGCTGTTCGACCCCGAGAGCGGCGAGCATATCTTTACTCCGCTCGGCAATCAGCTCGAGGAGCACTAACGGTGACCGATTGGTCCCTGACCCTTTCTGCGCCGGCAAAGATCAACCTCTACCTGGGGGTTCATACCGAGCGTGACGACCGCGGCTACCACAAGGTCGATTCCCTGATGGCAGCCGTCGGTCTTGTCGATACCGTGACGGTTACGCCGGCACAGGCGCTGGCCGTCCAGACGATTCCGGCATCCGACTTTCCCATGCAAAAGAATACGGCGTATCGGGCTGCGGTTGCCATGGCCGAGCATTATGGTCGCGAGGCCAATATCTGCGTAACGATCGAGAAGCATATTCCGCTGTGCGCCGGCCTGGGCGGTCCTTCGACGGATGCCGCGGCGGTTATCGTTGCTCTGGCCGAACTCTGGGGCATCGACCGCACCGATCCCGCGCTCGATGACATCGCCCGTAGCATCGGTGCCGACGTGCCGTTCTTTTTTCATGCGAGCCCCGCTTTTTACGTGGGCGGGGGAGACGTTCTGGCAACCGAGTACCCCGCATTGCCCACAACACCTGTCGTGCTGGTTAAGCCGCGCGAAGCAATCGTTTCAACAATTGAAGCCTATCGACGCTTTGACGAGACCCCGGTGCCTGCGGAGAAACCCGGCGCGATCGCATCGGCGCTTCGCTCGGGAGACGCCGAGACGGCCTACGCGCTCGTCCACAACAACCTGGGCGTTATCTCCGCGCAAATGGAGCCGCAGATTCAAACCGTGCTCGACTGGCTGCGGGCGCAGGACGGTACCGTTGCCGTAGACGTGTGCGGATCGGGTGCCTGCTCGTTTGCCATTTGCAATACGGCCGCTACAGCAGCCAATCTTGCGGAAGCCGCCCAGCAAAACGGCTGGTGGTCCTGTGCAACGGAGCTCATTTCCAGCACGGTTCGCATCGAAGTGCCAAAGAAGTAAAAATTTCTCTAGCACACGACGGAAAACTTTGTTACTATAGTCGAGCTAACGGGTTGTGGCTCAGTTTGGTAGAGCACTGCGTTCGGGACGCAGGGGTCGCTGGTTCAAATCCAGTCAACCCGACCAGAGCATGAGGAGGGACCGCTTCTTGCGGTCCCTTTTTTTAGCTATTGTTGTGATACCGCGATACCCGCGGTATACTCATTCGAGCTTGTCTCGCTGTATTGTGGAGGTCTACATGTTTGGACTGAGGGCTCCTGAGCTCATCATTATTCTCGTCGTTGTCCTGATCATCTTCGGGCCCAAGAACCTGCCGAAGCTCGGCAAGTCCCTCGGCTCTACCGTCAAGAATATCCGTGAGGGTATGGAGGGCGACGATAAGGCCGAGACCAAGCAGGCCGAGGAGGTTGTGGTCGAGGAGTCCGAGGAGGACAAGGAGATCGCTGAGCTCGAGGCTAAGCTCGCTGCTGCCAAGAAAAAGAAGGCAGAGGACGGCGACGCGGACGCAGAGTAGTCCCATCCCTTTGGGGTGAGCACCTGACCGGCTTGCCCGCAGGCTAGCCGGTCTTTTTTGTTTTGTAGACAGTTGATTTGTTAGATCATAGTTGGGGAGATATCCGTATGGACGCAAGCCAGATCGTACTGACCGCTGAGGGCCGCCAGAAGCTCGTCGAGGAGCTCGCTTGGCGTGAGGGCGATTACGCCAAGGAGATCGTCGAGGACATCAAGGAAGCCCGCGCGTTCGGCGACCTTTCGGAGAACTCCGAGTACGATGCCGCCAAGGACAAGCAGGCCCAGAACGCCGCTCGTATTGCCGAGATCCAGGCCATCCTCGCCAACGCTCAGGTTGCTGCCACCACGGGCGATCTGACCGTCTCCATCGGTTCCACCGTTTCTCTGATCGATCCCAACGGTGAGGTCATGGAAGTCACGCTCGTCGGTACCACCGAGACCAACTCGCTCGAGCACAAGATTTCCAACGAGTCTCCGGTCGGCCACGCCATCATTGGTCACGGCGAGGGCGACTCCGTCGAGGTCGTTACGCCTTCCGGCAAGACCCGCATCTACACCATCGCCAAGATCGCACGCTAGACCACGGTCCCGCGTAAAGGTATGTTTTCGCTCCCTGGGACCGAATCCTGGGGAGCGTTTTAGTTTGAGGAGCTAACTATGGCTGAAAACCAGAACGCCGCCGATCAGGCATCGACGCTCAACGACGAGCGCGCCACCCGCCTGGCCAAGCGTGCCTCCCTGTTCGAGGCGGGCCAGAACCCGTATCCCGAGCACTCCGAGATTGAGGACTACGTCGTCGACATCGAGACTAAGTACGCCGAGCTCGCTGATGGCGAGGACACCGAGGACGCCGTGAAGATCGGCGGCCGTGTGGTCGCCAAGCGCGGTCAGGGCAAGATTATGTTTATCGTCGTGCGCGATGCGACCGGCGAGATCCAGCTGTTCTGCCGCATCAACGATATGGACGAGGCCGCCTGGAACACGCTCAAGGCACTCGACCTGGGCGATATCCTGGGCGTGACCGGCGTAGTCGTGCGCACCAAGCGTGGCCAGCTTTCCGTTGCCCCCAAGAGCGCGACGCTGCTCTCCAAGGCCGTTCGCCCGCTGCCCGAGAAGTTTCACGGTCTCTCCGACAAGGAGACCCGCTATCGTCAGCGCTATGTCGACCTGATCGCCAACGACGACGTTCGCGAGACCTTCCGCAAGCGCTCGCAGATCCTCTCCACGTTCCGCCGCTTTATGGAGTCCGATGGCTACATGGAGGTCGAGACCCCCATCCTGCAGACCATCCAGGGCGGCGCCACGGCCAAGCCGTTCATCACGCACTTCAATGCGCTCGATCAGGAGTGCTACCTGCGTATTGCCACCGAGCTGCACCTCAAGCGCTGCATCGTCGGCGGTTTTGAGCGCGTGTTTGAGATCGGCCGCATCTTCCGCAACGAGGGCATGGACCTTACCCACAACCCCGAGTTCACCACGATGGAGGCCTACCGTGCCTTCTCTGACCTCGAAGGCATGAAGGCACTCGCCCAGGGCGTCATCAAGGCGGCCAACAAGGCTATCGGCAACCCCGAGGTCATCGAGTACCAGGGCCAGACCATCGACCTTTCTGGTGAGTGGGCCAGCCGTCCCATGACCGACATCGTCTCCGACGTGCTCGGCAAGCAGGTCACCATCGACACGCCGGTCGAGGAGCTTGCTGCCGCCGCGCGTGAGAAAGGCCTGGAGATTAAGCCCGAGTGGACCGCCGGCAAAATTATCGCCGAGATCTACGATGAGCTGGGCGAGGACACCATCGTCAACCCCACGTTCGTGTGCGATTACCCCATCGAGGTCAGCCCGCTTGCCAAGCGCTTTGAGGACGACCCGCGCCTGACGCACCGCTTTGAGCTGGTTATCGCCGGCCACGAGTACGCCAACGCGTTCTCCGAGCTCAACGACCCGGTCGACCAGGCCGAGCGCTTTGCCGCCCAGATGGCCGAGAAGGCGGGCGGCGACGACGAGGCCATGGAGTACGACGAGGACTACGTGCGCGCCCTCGAGTACGGTATGCCTCCTGCGGGCGGCATCGGCATCGGCATCGACCGCGTGGTCATGCTGCTCACCAACCAGGCTTCCATCCGCGACGTGCTGCTGTTCCCGCACATGAAGCCCGAGAAGGGTTTCCAGTCCGGTGCCGCTGCCGCCAAGGCTGCCGAGGCCGGCAACGCCGCGAGCCCGTTCGTTAAGTCGCTTAAGCCCACGCTCGATTACTCCAAGATCGCCGTCGAGCCGCTGTTTGAGGAGTTCGTCGACTTTGATACCTTCTCCAAGAGCGATTTCCGCGCTGTGAAGGTCAAGGCGTGCGAGGCCGTCAAGAAGTCCAAGAAGCTGCTGAACTTTACGCTCGACGACGGCACTGGCACCGACCGCACCATCCTCTCCGGCATTCACGGTTATTATGAGCCCGAGGACCTGGTCGGCAAGACTCTGCTCGCCATCACCAACCTGCCTCCGCGCAAGATGATGGGCATTCCCAGCTGCGGCATGCTCATCAGCGCTATCCACGAGGAGGATGGTGAGGAGCGTCTCAACCTGATCCAGCTCGACGCCTCCATCCCCGCCGGCGCAAAGATGTACTAGGGGGTTACGCGGGTTTACCAACCCGCGTAACCAGTTGACGCTGCAAGCCCGCCAGAGCGGCAATCTGCCTTTCAACTTCGGCGGCATGACCAAAAGGTCAATGCCGCCTCGTTTCAAGGCACCTTGCTCGCTCTGGCGGGCTTTCGCTGTCGTTGCCAAAACATCGGCGTTGCCTTGGCTGTCGTGCACTCATTGGGGACACTCATTGGGGACAGACTTAAATGAGTAGTCGTTGGGGACGTTCTTAAATGACTGGTCGTTTAAGAACGTCCCCAACGACTGGCCGCAGAATGAGAGTGGATAATCTCCCGCTTTTGGTTTGCATGCGGGCTCAAAACGGGAGATTATCCACTCTCGTGTCGATGAGGGTTCACCGATGCATCGGCTATTGAGCACATGGCTCGCGTGACAGTCGTCTCTTTTATGTTTCCTTTAGCCGTTGCTGCCTAGGATGGGGGTTAGTCGGTAGGAAGGGAGCGTCTATATGGACGACGCGAGCGAGCGTGCAATCGAAGAGGACATGCTCGATCAGTTCAATTACTTTGACGATGAGGATGAGGAGCTAATCGATCGTCGCGAGCCGGCATCGCTTGATTCCTTTGATCTGGTCGATGAAGAGACTGATGAGGTTGAGGACGAATCAACGGAGCCCCCACAGTCTTCGCGCCTTGACTCGCTGCTTTCGAGAGCCTCCATGCACCACGGTGTTCGTGCCGGCGCACTCCATATGAAAACTGACTGGCACCAGATCGTGACGGCAGGCGATGAGCTTGCCGTCGATGCGCCGCTCACCGATAAGTCATCCATCATCTGCCGCACCGGTATGCTTATGCTCGCGAGCGGAACGGGTGCCTGGCGTGTACGCGATACCATGAATCGCGTCGCCGCCGTACTCGGTGTCACCGTCCACGTTGACTTAAGTCTTCTGTCGTTTGAGTGCACCTGCATCGAAGATGGCCACTGCTTTAACGAGGTTGTCAGCCTGCCCACAACGGGAGTCAATACCCATCGCATTTGGATGATGGAGAGCTTCCTAAAGGAAATCGAGACGTATGGGCGCCGGTTTACCGTGCACGAATACCACGAGATGCTCAAGACCGTTGAGAGTTCAAAACCCGATTACTCTCCCTGGCAACAGGGCCTTGCGGCAGCTTGTGCTTGCGGCGCCTTCGTCTTTTTGCTCGGCGGCGGCCCTATCGAGATGGCCTGCGCATTCGTAGGCGCTGGTGTTGGCAACTTTGCTCGCTCTCATATTCTCAAGCAGGGTCTTGGCCAGTTTAGCGCGCTGACGATTGGCGTTGCGCTCGCTTGCGTTTCGTATCTGCTGGCATTGCTCGGCCTTGGCCAGGTCGTACCGGGGGCAATGTCGCACCAAGAAGGCTATATCGGCGCCATGCTCTTTGTGATTCCCGGCTTTCCCCTCATTACGGCAGGCCTCGACATCGCTAAGCTCGATATGCGAAGCGGCATTGAGCGTCTTTCGTATGCCGTGTCGATTATTGTGATGGCGACCCTCGTAGGCTGGATGGTTGCCGAGTGTGTGGGGCTGGCGCCGGATGACTTTGCCCCGCTTGGTCTCTCACCATTGGCTCTTACGCTCTTACGTGTGGTGATGAGCTTTGTCGGAGTATTTGGCTTCTCGGTTATGTTCAACAGTCCGGTAAAGATGGCAGCGGCGGCAGGGCTCATCGGCGCCGTGTCTAATACCTTGCGCCTTACGCTCGTCGATGCGCCGACGTTGTTTCCCATCCTGGGTCTGAGTGCGGGCATGCCTCCCGAGGCGGCTGCATTTATCGGGGCGCTCGTATCGGGTTTGCTGGCAAGTCTGGCAGAAATCAGGCTCACCTACCCACGTATCGCCCTCACGGTGCCATCGATTGTCATTATGGTGCCGGGCTTGTATCTGTATCGCTCGATGTATTACATGTGCACCTTCGACACGGTCAATATGCTCGGCTGGTTTGTGCGTGCAGTGCTCATCGTGGCGTTTTTGCCCGTTGGCCTGGGTGTGGCGCGTACGCTCACCGACCCTCGCTGGCGCCACACCAGCTAATTGGTGCAAGGGGGACAGGTTGCTTTGCACCAAATGAGTTGCGGTGAAATAGGGACTGAATTGCCGCTTAAAGGGCCAAAACAGTCCGTATTCCACCGCAACTTAGGGGGTCGGGGGATTATTGGTGCCCTGCATCTTCATAAACTCAACGCTTACGAAGCGCGGGGTTTTCGTGCTAGGCTGGTTTCACCACATAAGTAGTCGCAGACGCACGTACCACGGGCGGGCGAGATGAAGTCCCAACGGCTCCATCTTGCCCGCCCGTTTTTGTTGCGTAGTGCCGCGGCGCAACACAGAGAGGAATCTGCCCTTTATGCCTATCAACAAACGAGAGAGCCTGCTGTTCACCTTTATCATGTGCTTTTGCATGGTGCTCTGGATGAGCATCT
Source organism: uncultured Collinsella sp. (assembly GCA_902463875.1). Lineage (GTDB taxonomy): Bacteria > Actinomycetota > Coriobacteriia > Coriobacteriales > Coriobacteriaceae > Collinsella. Next base: position 1,681 of record CABQHR010000076.1, on the reverse strand, counting down.
ACAACGTTGCCCTGCAGCATGGGGCCATCAACGGCGAGGTTGTTGCCGCCGCGTGGCTCGGCTTCCCCGTTGCCTACGTTTTTGCCATGTGCTGCGACTGGTTCGTCGCCAGCCCCCTTGCCAAGGGTTTCGCCTTTAAATTCTTGGTCACGCCGGGCAAGAGTTCTCCTCTTGCCATGACGCTCGCCGTCAGCTCCTGCATGGTTGTTCCCATGGTCATCATCATGTCGCTCTACGGTGCGTGCGAGGGCCTGTTCCACATGCCCGGCGGTCCGCTCGCAAACCTGCAAGTGCTGCCGATGATGTGGCTCGTCAACATTCCGCGCAACTTTATCATGGCCCTGCCCTGGAACCTGCTGGTGGCCGGTCCGGTTGCCCGTTTTGTCTTCCGTCGCGCCTTCCCTATGGGCACGGTCTTTGCCGAGCCGCACATGGAGCTCGTGCGCATGCCTGGCGCTCCCGTTGCCGATGCTATCAATGACGTTGCCGAGAGCATGGACGCCGAGCCTGCCTGCTAGGCAGCAGCTCAAAACCAAACCGCCAAACGGACCCGAGCGATTCCTTTTTTGTAGACGTTGTCGCGCGGCTGCGGGCAGGAAAGGTCCCAACGGTTAACATATACTCCATATGGGTAAAGAGACCAAAGCGCCGCCACGAGTGGCGCTTTGCGTTTGAAAAAACTAGCTCGTCTAAGAGGAACTAGCATGTTAGACCGTTTTACCGATCGTGCGCGCAAGGTCATGTCCATGGCCAAGCAAGAGGCGCTCGATCTTCACTCAAATAAGGTGGGCACCGAGCACCTGCTGCTCGCGCTTGCCAAGGAGGACGAGGGCATTGCCGCCGAGGCACTGCGTTCGCTCGATATCTCCTACGATGACATCATGGACACCCTCAAAGAGGTCCAGACCACGGTTCCCGAGCCCAGTGAGGAGACCGAGGCCGCCAAGCTCGCCTTTACGCCGCTCGTCATTAGCGTGATGGAGCGCTCCTTCCGCGTGGCGCGTGAGAACAACCAGACCTACGTGTCGACTGAGCACTTGCTGATCGGAATCGTCGAAGAGGGCAACGGCATGGCCATGGACATCCTCATGCGCCTGGGTGTGTCGTCCGCCTCCATCAAAAAGGCTATCGAGAAACTCACCGCCAAGGACCAGGACAAGAAGCGTCCGCTCGCCGGCGCCGGTGCCGGGCGTCCCGGTGCGGGCCTGCCGTTCTTTAGCGGCTCGGATGCCTCGCAGCAAAAGGGGAGTGGCACCGATACGCTTAAGCAGTTCGCGACCAACCTCACGCAGAAGGCGCGTGACGGTGAGCTCGACCCCGTAATCGGTCGCGAAAAGGAAGTCCAGCGCATGATGGAGATCCTTTCGCGCCGCACCAAGAACAACCCGCTTATTCTAGGCGACCCCGGCGTGGGCAAAACGGCTATCGTCGAGGGTCTGGCCCAGCAGATCGCCGCCGGCAACGTGCCCGAGAACCTCATGAACCAGAACATCTGGACGCTCGACCTGCCGGGCCTCGTGGCGGGCGCCAAGTATCGTGGTGAGTTTGAGGAGCGCCTCAAGAACGTGATCCAGGAGGCCACCGAAGCCGACGACGTCATCCTGTTTATCGATGAGATGCACACCATCATCGGTGCCGGTTCCGCCGAGGGCTCCATCGACGCGAGCTCCATGCTCAAGCC
>CABQHR010000075.1 GCA_902463875.1 uncultured Collinsella sp. | reverse complement strand
TTTTGCCAAGGTCGATGAGTATCAGAAGGGTATTGCAATCCGTCAGGTTTGCTAGTTCCGGCACCTTGCCTGAATAGTTCAATTATTTCGCATCCGTCTTAGACCAGGACGGATGCGTTTTTGTTTATCGGACTTGCGTGTGCAGTGGAGGCTGTTTCTTGCTAGACTTCTTGCAGACGCAATCGATAGCCAATTTGATAGTCGCAGGAGGCCATAGGCATGTGCAATGTTTCGCTCAACGGTACGCAGCCGACCGATGCCTCTATCCGTGTCCTGCGTGCGCTTGAGGCAGCAGGTCTTGAGGCTTGGTACGTGGGCGGTTGGGTACGTGATGCCCTGATGGGACGCCCCAGCCACGATGTTGACATGTGCTGCAGCGGCCTGTGGCAGGAGTCCAAAGAGGCGCTCGAAGCGGCTGATATTGCCGTGGTTGAGTCGGGCATAAAATTTGGCGGCATCACGGCTATTTGCGATGATGAGCGCATTGAGGTCACCACCTACCGCCTAGACGGCTTTTACACCGACGGCCGCCATCCCCAGAGTGTGGAGCGTGCGGCGTCGCTTGAGGACGATCTGGCGCGTCGTGACTTTACCGTTAACGCTATGGCCTGGCATCCCGAGCGTGGTCTTGTCGACCGCTACGATGGCCAGGGCGACCTAGACCGCAAGCTCATCCGCGCCGTTGGAGATCCCAAGCGTCGTTTTAACGAGGACGCGCTTCGCATGCTGCGCGCGGTGCGTTTTGCCTGCCGTCTGGATTTTATGATCGAGCCTAAGACTAAACAGGCGCTTGCCGAGTGCGCGCCGCTGCTCGATGCTGTGGCGCGCGAGCGCGTGGGCATTGAGCTCGAGGGTATCCTTTCGACCGGCCACGGGGGAGACGCCATGCTGCGCTACCCCGAGCTCATCTGCGCCGCCGTGCCCGAGTTGGCAGCGGGTCGCGGGTTTGATCAGCGCAGCGTCTATCATGCGTTTAACGTTTACGAGCATATCGCCCGTGTGCTGACGGTGGCGGGGGAGTTAGCGCTGTGCGACGGCTTTACACCCTCAATGAGCCTAATGTGGGCGGCGTTTTTGCACGACGTTTCCAAGCCCGATTGCTTTACGGTCGACCATGCGGGCAGCGGCCACTTTTACGGTCACCCCGAGCTCGGGGCCATGAAGACGCGCGCCATCATGGATCGCTTGGCGCTTTCGCACGACTTGGTCCGTGACGTGTGCCTGCTCATTAAGTACCACGACAAGCCGCTGCGCCCCGAGCGCTCCTGCTTGCTCAATATGATGCGCTTGCTTTCGGGCGAGGGCGTCGATACGCCGCGCCTGATGGACGAGCTTATGGACCTTAAGCGTGCCGACACGCTGGGCAAGGCGCCGTCGTGCTTCTATTACGTCGAGACGATCGAAGAGATGCGCTCACTCGCCCATGATTTGTTGGAGGCGGGGGAGCCCTATTCGCTCAAGATGCTTGCTATCAACGGCGGCGACTTGATTCGTGCCGGTGTGAAGCCGGGGCCCGAGCTAGGCCAGCTACTCAACGCCGCCCTCGAAGCCGTTATCGAGGACAACATCCCCAACGATCGCGAAACCCTTTTGGTTCATCTCAACTTGAATTAGCTAATTAGTTGACCTGCGCGTTCCATAACCTGTCGACAATTTTTCGGCAATTTGGAATTTCTTCTTGCGCTGATGTTTTTTGTCCCGTAATATATTTTCTCGCAGCACGGCAGTGCAGATGTCATGTGGCCCGTTCGTCTAGCGGTTTAGGACGCCGCCCTCTCAAGGCGGAGATCACCAGTTCGAATCTGGTACGGGCTACCACGCATCTGATACCCGGTCTTTCCACGGAAAGCCGGGTTTTTTATTATCAAACAACTGTCTGTCATTCCCGTTTGAACAAGAGCTTTGCGTTCTGCTTATGGCCCTTACGGGTACAATAACCAAGATATTTTGACTGTTAGAAGGAGTCTCATGACGGAGTCCTCTCAGCATACGTCCAAGCCCCAGGTCGAGGTTGAGGCCTCGGGCGGCGATGACAATAAGAGCGCACGCCGCGGCGCAATCTTTATCGGCGTTGTGCTGGTGGGTTATATCGTCTATCTGGTGGTAACCGGGCAGATGGGGCAGTTCTGGGCTGCTATGTCGAGCGTCCAGGCGCCCTGGCTCGTTGTCGCGTGTCTTTGCATGTTCATGTATCTGTTCTTTGGCATTGTGGCCTATGCGATCGCCGTCTGGCTCGACCCCAATTCACCCGTCGGCATTCGCGACCTGATCTCGGTTGAGGCGAGTGGCATCTTCTTTGGCAACCTGACGCCCATGATGATGGGCTCTACGCCTGCCCAGATCTACCGCCTGACCAAAGCGGGCCAAAACGTGGGCGAAGCGGGTGCCACGCAGTTCACCCGATTTATTGTGTATCAGTTTGGCCTCGTTGCCTGGGGCGCTATCCTATTGCTTGCTCGCATGCCGTTTTTTGCCGAGCGCTATGGCGACATGACGCTGCTGTGCGTCTTTAGCTTTGGCGGTCACTGCTGCATCCTGCTCGGCATCTTCGCCGTCGCGCTCATGCCTAAGACCGTCACGCGCGTCGCCCATTGCATCATCAATTGGCTCGAGCGCATAGGTGTCTCGGCCACTAAGATCGATGGATGGCGCTCGTTTGTCGATGGCGAGATCTACTCGTTCTCCGAAAAGTTCAAGCTTTCGGCCGGACATTTTTCGTCCATGCTGCTCACCGTGTTTATCACCATGCTGCAGCTCGCGTTTTTCTATCTGGTGCCGTATTTCCTGATGCTTGCCTTTGGCCACCACGAGGTCGACTTTTTCTCGGTCATGGCCGCGAGCGCCTTTGTCCAGCTGCTGAGCTCTGCGGTCCCCTTGCCCGGTGGAACTGGTGGCGCTGAGGGCGGCTTTGCATTGTTCTTGGGTCATTTCTTTGGGTCGGCTTCGACCGCCGGCTATCTGCTGTGGCGCCTCATTACGTTTATCGCGCCGACCATTTTGGCTGCGCCCCTGCTGGGCCTTAAGAGCGCCCACAACGAGAGTATCCATGCGCGTTGGGATCGCGTGATGCGCAAGCTCGGCCGTACGCCTCAGACGCCCTCTGCGCCCACTAAGCCGCACCCCATGAATGCTGTTACCGTTGATCCCAAGAAGCGCGCTCAGAAGGCTTCTGGGACCGCTAAGCCGGCTCATAAAGCCTATGTGCGCCAGACGGGCGACGGTATCCGCGTATCTCCGTCGGCGCTCAATAAGAAGAAGCACCCTAAGTCGCGGTAGGGCAGTCGTGCGTTCTTCATGATGCGGGGCATATTTGAGCTGTATGGGGGATAATCCTCTTACGTAGATTATCTCTCATCTGTTGATGAATGCTCGCATATCGAAGGGACACACCCATGGCCACCAGTAAACCGCGTATTGATCGCCGTATCGTTCGCAGCCGCAATGCCATCCTTTCCGCTTTTGAGCGCTTGCTCATGGAAAAGCCGCTGGCAGACATTACGGTGAGTGCCATCGCGCGCGAGGCCAATGTCGACCGTAAAACCTTCTACGTGCACTTTGGTACGGTTGATGGCTTGCTCGATGCCATTGCCGTCGATGTGGTGGAGATGATTGTCGACTCGGTCGAGAAAACGCTTGCTTCCATGGACGGTGACACCAACGAGCGCGCCCTGGGCGCGGCGGCGACCTTCTTTAAAACCGTTAACGAGGCGCTGTGCAACAACCTGGTGCTCAATCGTCAGCTGATCGAGAACATTCCGCTCGATGATTTTATGGCTCGTCTTCGTGCGCCGCTCGAGCACGAGATTGCCGAGCGCGATCTGCTGCCCCACGGTCTCAAGGACGAGATGTTCGACTACTATCTGGCGTTTTTGCTGTCGGGTATTATCGGAATCTATCGCACATGGGCGCTGTCTGACGGCTCGGTTCCTATCGAGCGCGTCTCGGAGGTCGCCAACGACCTGACTCTCAATGGCCTGTCGAGTCTGGAATCTCGCTTGGATTAGGCGCAGGCTCGAGTTCGCGAGGCGCTTGTCGGGGTGCAGCCCGATCGACCAGGCGACGAGCATCCCGCCGAAGCAGTCGATGACCGGGCTCAGGTAGACCTTCTCGCCGCCCGGGAGCCTGAACTCGGTGATGTCGGTGAGCCACAGCAGGTTGGGCTCGTCGGCGTGGAAATTCCTGTTTACGAGGTTCTCCGGCGCCTTGTAGACCTCGCCGGCGTAGGAGCTGTAGCCTGAGGATCCTTAAAAGAAAGTCCAGTTTATCCTTTCCACCCCAATTGGGAATCCTCCGATGCGCCTTCGCACGCTCGCATGACCTCGATACCGTGCGAGCGTGCGAACTCGACGAGCTCTGCGTTGCGGGCGTTAATGGTGCCGAAGGCGGCGGGGCACACGATAAGGCGCGCGCAGTGGACGAGGAGCTCTTTGGCGCGGGCTATGGTTTTATCCCCGATCGGCTCGAAGGCGCGCTCGGCCACGCATTCCGCCGCCAGGTCGCGCGCTAGCTCGCAGTCGATGTCCCCTTCGTGCAGAACGCCCGTGTAGAACGCCTTGCCCTGCCGGATGAGCTGGCGAAACACAGCCGACCCCGTACCTGCGCCGGCGATGACGAACGTGTGCGCATCGCCGTGCGGGCGTCCAATTTCCACGCTGCCGAAGCGCTCGTTGAAGGTGCCATGCTGAAGGCCGTAGAGCTCGCCAATCGTCTCGCGCGTGAATATGTCCTCGGGTACGCCGGCGCGGAAGACCCGGCCGTCCTTCACGCAAATCACCTTGTCGGCGCTTTTCTGCGCGAGCTCGAGTTCGTGGATGGACATGATGACAGCCACATTCCGCGATTTCGCAAGGTGTCGAAGTATTCGCAGCAGGTCGATCTGGTAGCGGATATCGAGATACGACGTGGGCTCGTCGAGCACGAGCACACGCGGATCCTGCGCGATGGCGCGTGCGAGCATGACGCGCTGGCGTTGCCCGTCGCTTATCTGCATGAAGTCGCGCTCGGCGAGCTCTTCCACATGTGCGGTTTTCATGGCCTCGTCGACCCGACTATGGTCGTCGGGCGAGAGTGTGCCCATTCGCCCGGTGTAGGGATGCCTTCCCGCCTCTACGATATCGCGGCAGGTGAGGAGCTCGGTCCGGGGGCGATCTGTCAGCATAACGGCAAGGTTCCTTGCGAACTCCGCCGTCTTCCATCGGGAAATCTCCCGCCCGTCGAGCTCGACCGCGCCGGCAAGCGGTGCCAGATGGCGTGTGATTGTTTTCAAGATGGTCGACTTGCCCGAGCCGTTCGGCCCGATGAGCGCCACGACGTCGCCCGCGCGAACCTCCAGATCGACGCCTTCGACTACGACCTTCTTGTCGTAGCCCGCCGACAGGTCGCTTATGCGGAAAAGCGGAACTCCGTCAGCCTGCGTTTCGACCGGGGCTTCGAGGTTCGACTCCGCTCGGAGGAGTCGTTCCGCGCGCAGTTCCGCACGAGCCGAAAGTGCCTTCTGGCGCTTTCGTGCGAGCTCAGGACTGTCTAAGCATGGAATGTCCCCTCCGAGCGTTTTGGGCCGCGGCACGAATTCCCCCATCTACCTCACCCGCTTCTTCAACATGAGCGCGATAACCACCGGCGCGCCGAAGATGGCGGTGACGGCGCTGATGGAAAGCTCGACGGGAGAGAACAGCGTACGTGCGATCAAATCGCAGCCCGCGCAGAAGATGGCGCCTCCCAAGAAGCACGCAGGAATCACGCGGATGGGTTTCGACGACTTTAGCGCCGACTTCACGAGATGCGGAACCGCGATGCCTACGAACGACACCGGACCAGCGAACGCGGTCACGCAGGCGGAGAGCATGCTCGCTAGAAGGACGAGCACCACGCGGAAGCGTGCGACGTTCACGCCGACGCTTTTCGCGTAGGCTTCTCCCAGCTGGAAGGCGGAAAGGGGCTTCGATATCGCGAATACGCATGCGCTCACGGTGATCACCACGACCGCGATGACCGCAACGTCGTCCCAGCTCGAACCCGAGAAGCTACCCAAAGACCAGTTGTGCAGGTTCACGATGGACTGGTCGTCGGCGAAGGCGATGAGGAAGTTCGTCGCCGCCGAGCAGATGTATCCCACCATGACGCCCGCCACGATGAGCATGGCCATGGAACTTATGCGCCGTGCGATGAGGAGCACGAAGCCGATGGTGATAAGCGAGCCCAGAAACGCTGCGGCCACCATGGCCGGCGAGGACATGGCCTGGTTCGCGCCTAGAAGCACGATCATCGTAAGCGCGACAACGAACTTTGCGCCCGAGGAGACGCCCAAGATGAACGGGTCGGCGATGGGGTTGTTGAAAAACGTCTGCAGCAGGAACCCGGAAAGCGAAAGTGCCCCGCCGAGAAGCACGGCTGAAAGCACGCGCGGCAGGCGAATCTCCCAGATGACCTGGCTTTCCATGGAATTGGCCGCGCCGCCCGAAAGGATGCCGGGGATGTGGTCTGCGGGCACGAGCACGCTCCCGATGCACAGGTTGGCCCCGACGAGCACGATGAGGGCAACAGCGAGCAGCGCCGTCACGACGCGACACCGCGCGGCGCGCCCCGATTCGTCGTATGCCATGGAAAACCGGCTTCTCATGGCGCTAACCGAGCTTCCTCAGATAATGGAAGTCGCTCGCGTCATTGCCGGTGAACGCCCCGTGCAGCTCGTCGATAATGTCGGCGGTAGAAGTCATCTGCTGGTACATGTCGGCGCTTGTGACCCAGACGTTGCCGTTCTTCACGGCTTTGAACTGCGACAATAGCGCGTTTTTGCCTACGAAGTCGTTCAAGGTGGTAACTGATTCGTCGATGGTGCCGTTGTAGACGATGATGTCGGCATCCTTCGCCGTCGCGTAGAAGCGCTCCATTTCGAGCGTTACTGACGAACCTGACGTCGACGCCGTCTGCGCGTCATCGAGCGCATAGCTGCCGCCTGCAAGCTCGATCATCTGCGCCACGTAGTCGCCCGCCCGCCGCGTGACGGCGGCCCCGTTCGAGTTAATGTAGAAATACGCCACGGTTTTACCTGACGACGCGAGCCCCGACGTTTGCTCGATGCGGGCCTTCTGCTCGTTGAACAGGTGCGCGGCCTCTTCTTCCTTGTCGAACAGGACGCCGAAAAGCTTAATCCACTCGACGCGCCCGAGTGCTTCGGGCTCGCTCGACGACTGTTCGGTGAGCACGACGAGCCCGAGCTTCTGCAGCTTTTCCTTCACATCGGGCGTGTGGTTGATCATGGTGTTCTCGATGGCGAGCGTGCAGCCCGAGGCCGATATTCGCTCGTAGTCGGGCGCGCTGTACTTGCCGCCGTAGGCGATCGCCCCACTTTCGAGCGCGCTTTTGAAGCCTGCGACCGAGCAATCGTCGGCCTTCGTGCCCGACATGATGATATTGTCGTTCGCATCGAGCGCGTCGACCAGGCACATCGTCGCCGATGACACGAGGTACACCTTGTCGGCGGGGCGCCTTATGACCGCGATGTCGTAGCTCAACCCATCAGGTACCTTCGCATCTTGCGGCACCACGAGGAAACGCTCCCCATTCGAAACGCAAATAAGCCGCAGACCGCCTTCGAACTCGTCGACAGTGAAGTGCTCGGCGTATTCAAGCTGAAGCGCCCCCGTCGGCTCCCAGCCGCAGCCCAAATCGGCGTTGTGGAAGTCGGCCGCGGCGCTTGAAGCCGTTCCTGCAGGGGAGCCGCCGCTTGCATCGTCGCCCGATTTCTCCTTCATGGTGGATGAGTCGAAGTGGATCGTGTAGTCGATGGTGTGCGGCGTCGACATGGCGACGGTCTCGGCCGACACGGCGATGTCCTCGTCGAGCGTGACGGGTATCTCGAACGTGGAGTTGCCGCCGTCGTTTACGGGCGCGTAGTCCACGCCGTCGACGGTCATCTTGTCGTAGTTCGAACTCGACCAGGTGATGGTCGCGGTGTAGGTGTCGCCATCCTTCACAATTGTGGTGGGTGAGGCGATGCTTGCGCGCCCTGACCCACCGGAAAGCGAGACACTCACAGTGTATTCCTGAGAGCGCGCCGTGCCACCGGTCGCGTTCGGGCTCGCACTGCACCCCGCGAAGGGAAGCGCGAGCAGGGCGACGAGAACGCAGGCGATTACGCGCGCCGCGATGCTGCGGCGCTTCCTGCTTTCCCCCTTGGGAAGAATCGACCGCATGGCGTTACTTCAGCGCGTCGGCGCGCAGATCGACGCCGGCGGATTCGAACACGAGCGTGCGGTCGTACCACCGCTCCCTTTTAATGCTCCACGCGGCGCAGGTGGTGTCCTCGTCGAGCGCTTCAACGGGCACGTCGTAGGTGTACTTGCCTTCCGCGTTTTCCACATAGGGGATGA
>CABQHR010000074.1 GCA_902463875.1 uncultured Collinsella sp. | reverse complement strand
GGCAGCAAGGTGCTGGGCGTTGAGTTTACCGGCGGCTGCGATGGCAACCTCAAGGCCATCTCCAAACTGGTCGAGGGCGCTCCTGCTGACCGTGTGATCGAGGTTCTTGCCGGCAATACCTGCGGCATGAAGAAGACCTCTTGCGCCGATCAGCTTACGCGCGCTATCGAGGCCGCTCGCGCCGAGATCGCCTAATGGGTATCGCCGACCACATCAAGAACGGAATATCGCGTCGCGGCTTTGTGCTCGGTGGAGCTGCCGCGGGCGCTGCCACGGTGCTTGCCGGATGTTCGAAAAAAACAGGCACCAGTGATGATGCCGCTGGCGAGCCGCAGGTTATCAAGGACGATTCGAAGATTGTCTCGATCACTGATGAGTACGAGGCAGTTGACATCGATCTTGAGCCGGCGGCATCGTGGACGCTGCCGCTGGGCACGTTGCTGTACTACTGCGATGGTGACTATGCTGCGGCAATGATGGCGCCCGCATCGGCACTGCACGCCAACACACTCGGTGTGCTCAACCTGGGCGATGGCTCGCTTACCACATTAATTGAGAATCCTATCGAGGGCACGGGATATGCTTTTTACGATGTCCGTGCCGGCGACGGCGTGTTTGCGTGGGTTGAGATGAACTTTGCCAGTTCATCGTGGAAGCTCTACGCTCAAAATCTGTCGGGCGCTTCGCTCTCTGGCGACGTGGTTGAGCTCGATCGAGGTGGCAAGGACTACGATCCGCCACTGTTTACGGCGTTCGGGTCATCAGCCATCTGGTATAAAATGCCTTCGGCAGGCGGCAATAAAACGAGTAGTGATTCGTTTTGCTATCGTCGCTCGCTTGATGAATCCAAGGCCGAGACAATTTGGAAATCGACGGGCCGCTTTGCGTCGGCCCCGCGCGTGAGCGACGGCATTTTGACCATCTCGCCGCGTGTCCGCAACGACGAGGGCGTCTACTACGGCATAACGGCAATCGATCTGACCGATGGCAACAACACCAAACGTGCCCAGCTAGTCCTTCCCTCGTCAGTCTCGCCTTTCGAGGCCGTATATATGGGCGATACCTTCGTGTTTTCTATCGAGGCGACCTATAGTGGCGTGGGCAGCCTGGGCAACATGGGCACGTATATCGGTAATGAGGGAGGGCCATACCTCTTCCTGTCCCGCGAGCCGCTCGCATGTGCTGCCGGCAAGAAGAATAAATACCTTGTTAAGGTACAGGCATCGCATTTTCTCATCGACACCTCTGCCAAGACCTATGGCTCGCTACTGTCGCCCGACCGCGCTTTGGAATATGGCGATTATCCAGCTACGGCGGGAAAATCGGACTCATTTCTTACGTACGCCACGGTGCGCAACAGCCAGGGTATACCCGAGACGGTCACCGCACGCCTATTCTCTCTTTAAGCTTAGAGGGGTTAAAAAGGCGCCAACAGGGGAATAAACGCGTTGTAATTGTGAGTACCGCCCGCCGAGCTGCCGCGTCATAGTGGCATCCGGCGGGCTCAGGTGCGTTAAAATGGGCTTGTTCTTAGCTGATTGAGACAGGGGGGCCGTGTTATGGCTTCAGATGCAAAAAAGATTCTGCTGGTCGAGGATGAGAAGGCAATCCGTGACGCCGTCGCTGCCTATCTCGAGCGCGAAGGCTACTGGGTTGTGGGTGTCGGCGACGGCCAGTCCGCGATCGAGGAGTTCGAGAAGCATCAGTTTGACCTGGTCGTGCTCGACCTTATGCTCCCCAAGATCCCCGGCGAGCGCGTTTGCCGCACCATTCGCGATACCTCGGATGTCCCCATCATCATGCTGACTGCCAAGGGCGAGATCGAGGACCGTATTATCGGTCTTGAGCTCGGCGCCGACGACTATCTGATTAAGCCGTTCTCGCCGCGCGAGCTTGTCGCGCGCGTTCGCGCTCTGTTCCGCCGTGCCCATCAGGCCGACGAGCCAGCCGTCGAGGTACTCGACTTCGGCGATCTGGTCATCGATATCTCGGGCCACAAGATCTTGGTCGAAGGCAAGGAAGTCGATCTGACGGCTTCCGAGTTCAAGCTGCTCACCACGCTTGCCCGTCATCCCGGCCGTGTCTACAACCGCATGGAGCTGGTCGAGAAGGTGCTCGGCTACGACTTTGAGGGCTATGAGCGCACCATCGATAGCCACGTGAAGAACCTTCGCGCCAAGCTGGGCGATGATCCCAAGAAGCCCAAGTGGCTCTACACCGTCCACGGTGTCGGCTATCGCTTCGAGGCTCCGGCCAAGACCGATAAGTCGGACGAGAAATAGGGAAATCACATATGACACCTGCGCGCTTTGAAATCGGACAAAAGCACAAGCAGGAGAGCGAGGCGGGTTCCAAGGCTAGTTGGAACACGCCTCGTTCCGATTCACGGCCAACGATGAGCTATCCCTCGCGCATGGCACTTGCTTTTGCTCTGACATCGCTCATGACGGTATTGGTGCTGGTGGGCGTGGTCTCTGTTGTGTGGGGCACGGTCTTTTCGGATTACACGCGCTCCAATATCGTCGAAATCGCAAATTCCGCTGCCGAAAAGCTTGCGACGTCGTATGAGGAAAACGGCAATTGGACTGCGGGCGAGCTACGTACGGTCGCGACATCGAGTTTGGTGTCCGACGATTTGGGTATGCAGGTCGTCAACAAGAAAGGCGTTGTCGTTTATGACGACTCATGGCCTTCGGCAAGCGCGACCGCCGATGTGCGCGAGAACGAATCGCCGTCGAGCAGCTCGAGCGGGAAAAAAGCATCGCATAGTCCGGTCTCGTCGGCTCCCACCGGCTCCGATAGCGTTGCAAACGTCGAAATCATAACGTCTTCCGGCGAGCATGTCGGACAAGTAAAGCTGTGGGCCATCGGCTCCGATGCCTTGCTCACCAAGGCAGATTCTGCGTTTAGGGAGAAGACCTTTAACGCCATGGCCCTTGCTGCGGTTGTTGCAGTTTGCATTTCGGTCGTTATCGGATCACTCGTGTCGCGCATGCTCACCAAGCCGATTCACCGTATTACCAGCACGGCCAAGCAAATTCGCGATGGCGATCTGTCTGCTCGTACGGGCTTGCGCGGCGATGACGAGATCGATCAACTGGGCGAGACATTCGATGAGATGGCCACTTCGCTCGAGAAGGATATGAAACACGAGAAACGTTTGACCTCGGACGTGGCTCACGAACTTCGTACTCCGCTTATGGCCATGCTCGCAACGGTCGAGGCCATGCAGGATGGCGTATATCCTACCGACGATGAGCACTTGGAGACTGTTGCTTCCGAGACGCGTCGCCTGGCTCGTCTGGTGCAGCAGATGCTCGACCTGTCGCGCATGGAAAACAGCACGGCTCCGCTCAACCTTGAGCCGGTGGACATGGTTCCTTTCGTGCGTTCCATCGTCAATGCCCAGGAGCGCCTGTTTGTCGACCGCGATCTGCGCTTGCGCTTTGCTGACGAGACCCAAGGTCACGACGATGTCGTCGAAGCCGATCCCGACATGATCACACAATGCGTCATCAATCTCATGAGCAACGCCATGCGCTACACCCCCGAGGGCGGTTGGGTCGTGGTGTCGGTGCTCAGTGACCGCAAACACGTCAGCATTGCCGTTTCTGATACCGGCATCGGTATTGCCAAGGATGACTTGTCGCGCATCTTCGGCCGTTTTTGGCGCGCCGATGCCAGCCGTGCCCGTGAGGCGGGCGGTCTGGGCGTGGGCCTCGCCGTGACTAAACAGATCGTCGAGCGCCATCACGGCTACATATCCGTGGAGTCGGAGCTTGGAAAGGGTACGACTTTTACGATTCATCTGCCTCGCGAGCACACGGCGGACGCGGCATCTACTACAATGGAGCACTAGCTTTTCGCTATTCGGTGAAGGAGGGGTTTCGTCCCTGCCGCTCCGAGTTTGCGAAAACGTGCGGGAAAGAACCCGCATTACTGTCGTATTTTGGTAAGGAGTGACTCACGTGACAACGATGGAGCGTCGTCCGGATTCCCGTGGCAAGGTTCGTGATATCTACGATGCCGGTGAAAACCTGCTGATGGTCGCCACCGACCGCATTTCTGCGTTCGACTTCATTCTTCCCGACGAGATTCCGTTTAAGGGAGAGGTGCTCAACCGCATCTCGGCATTCTGGTTCGATAAGTTTGCCGGCATCGTTCCCAACCACCTCGTTTCCATCGACCCGGCGGATTTCCCCGAGGAGTTTGCTGAGTATCGTGACTACCTCGCCGGCCGCGCCATGCTGGTTAAGAAGGCCCAGACGATTCCTATCGAGTGCATCGTCCGCGGCTATCTGACCGGTTCGGGCAAGAAGACCTACGACGAGAACGGCACCGTCTGCGGCATCCAGCTGCCTGAGGGCCTGACCGAGGCTTCCAAGCTTCCCGAGCCGCTGTTCACGCCGTCCACGAAGGCCGAGATCGGTGACCACGACGAGAACATCTCGTTCGAGCGTTGCTGCGAGATCGTGGGCGAGGACATCGCCACGCAGATTCGCGACCTTTCCCTCAAGATCTACAAGGCTGCCGCCGAGTATGCAGCGACCCGTGGCATCATCATTGCCGACACCAAGTTCGAGTTCGGTGTCATCGATGGCAAGGTCACGCTGATCGACGAGTGCCTCACGCCTGACTCCAGCCGTTTCTGGCCTGCCGCCAGCTACGAGGAGGGCAAGATTCAGCCCAGCTACGACAAGCAATTCGTCCGCAATTGGCTCAAAGCCAACTGGGATATGACGGGGGAGACCCCGCACCTGCCCGCCGAGGTCATCAATGGCACGTCCGAGCGCTATCGCGAGGCCTTCCAGATCATCACGGGCTCCCAGTTCACAAGCATGAAGGAGAACGCATAAGTGAGTACCCGTAGCGCCACGAACAAGCGCACGCAATCCCACGAGGTTACCGGGGTTGCGCGCAAGTCCGCCGCATCCGCCAAGCCCGTCCGTCAGGCAGCGAGCTCTGTCCGCGTCGTGCCGGCTTCGTCTAAGGCACGCCGCAAAGAGCTCGAGAAGGGCGAGAACCTCGAGGGCCTCTCTAAAGAGGAGAAGCGCGCCCGCAAGGCTAAGCAGCGCGCCAAGGAGGACCGCATCTACACGGTGTCGAATATCCTTCTCAAGCAGGATGAGGACTACACCAAGCGCCGCCGCATCTGGTGGGCCGTGCTCACTATCGGCATGGTGCTCGTCGTGGCCATTTGGGCTTCGCTGTACTTCGCTCCCGCTGGCATGGTGTCCAGCCCTGTCCAGATGGTCGGCATTGTTTTGTCCTACGTCGTCATTTTGGGTGACTTCATCTACGACTTCGTTCGTATTCGTCCCCTGCGCAACATGTACCGCACGCAGGCCGAGGGCATGTCCGAGAACAAGCTCAACGCCCTTATCGAGCGCTCGGCTGCCGAGGAGGACAAGAAGGACTCCAAGAAGAAGTAGCGTTTGCATGCATACTTATCGCTAAGATATAAGGCGCGTCGTTTTTGCGGCGCGCCTTTTTACTGTTCTATAGATAGATGGAGTGGCACATGATTCGAGCTGCCCTGACGGTCGAAGAGGCTCTGGAGGGCATGAAGGCCCTAGAGCCCAAGATTAAAAACTATGCGCACCTGGTTGTCCGCAAGGGCGTAAACGTTAAGCCCGGTCAGGAGGTTGTCGTTCAGTCTCCGGTCGAGTGCGCGCCGTTTGCGCGCGTGGTGGTCGCGGAGGCCTATGCCTCCGGTGCCGGTCACGTGACGGTTATTTGGGCCGATGACGCCGTGACGAGGCTCACGTACGAGCATGTCGAGAAAAGCTATTTTGAGCAGACGCCCGAGTGGAAGCGCCTGCAGCTTGATTCACTGGCCCAGGATGGTGCCTGCTTTATCTTTATCGAGGGTGCGGACCCTGCCGCTCTTAAGGGCATCGATCCCGCTAAGCCTGCTGCAGCTTCTAAGGCAAGGAACACGCAGTGCAAGGTCTTCCGCCGCGGACTGGACTACAACATCAACCCGTGGTGCATCGCCGGCGCGCCGGTCGTTGCCTGGGCGCGCGAGGTGTTCCCGGGAGACGCCGATGAGGTTGCAATCTATAAGCTGTGGAATGCGATTCTGCATACCGCTCGCGCCGATGGCCAGGACCCGGAGAGCGACTGGGAACTCCATGACGCCGCATTCGAAAAGAACCTGCGTTTCCTGAACGACAATCGTTTCGACTACCTGCATTACACCTCGGCAAATGGAACCGATCTGACGATTGGCATGACGAAAGGTCACGAGTGGGCCGGCGGCAAGGGCAAGACGCCCGATGGGCACCCCTTCTTCCCCAACATTCCCACTGAGGAAGTCTTCACCTCGCCTGATCGTATGCGTGCCGACGGTATCGTGTATTCGGCTATGCCGCTCATTCACCACGGTAACAAGGTTGACGATTTTTGGATTAAGTTCGAGGCGGGCCGCGTAGTGGACTACGATGCCCGCGTGGGTAAGGCGACGCTTGCGAGCATTATTGACACCGATGAAGGTGCCGCTCATCTGGGTGAGGTCGCGCTTATCTCCAAGAATACGCCGATCCGTGAAAGTGGCGTTCTATTCTATGACACGCTCTATGATGAGAACGCTAGCTGCCATCTCGCGCTGGGTGTCGGTTTCCCCGAATGCATCGAGGGTGGGTATGACATGTCCAAGGAGGAGCTCCTGGAGCATGGCGTTAACGTCTCGAGCACGCACGTCGATTTTATGATCGGCACGGACGATATCGATATTACGGGCATTACGCCTGATGGACGTGAAGTTGTGATTTTCCAGAACGGCCAATGGAGTTGGGAATAGTCCCAGACCGTGGTACAATGCCACCCGCGGGCCGTTAGCTCAGCTGGCAGAGCAGGGGACTTTTAATCCCAAGGTCCAGGGTTCGAACCCCTGACGGCCCACCATAGAATAGAAAAGCGACTGGCGGATGCCGGCCGCTTTTTTGTTGCCGCGACATGGGTTCGAACCCGAAAGGGCGCGGAGCTGAGTAAACGCGTGAGCGTTTGCCAGTGCAGCGCGCGAGGCGCGAAGCGCCGCAGCGGCTGCCTGCAGAGCAGGCCGAACCTCTGACGGCCCACCCAAAGAAAGGAAAACGAAATGAAAACAGATAGATACGGAATTAGCGGCAGCACATTAAAGATAATAGCGGCCATTTCGATGGTTCTCGATCATGTAAGCAGGATCGTCCTGACCAATGGAATCATGACTCACGCATCGTACAATCAGATATCAGACGAACAGTGGGCGATTCTAAGCGAGGCTTCGGATGTGCTTCATGTTCTTGGCAGAATTGCATTTCCCTTATTTTGCTTTTTGATAGTTGAGGGATTTTTGCATACTCATGACATAAAGAGGTACCTGCGAAATATGCTTGTCTTCGCAATCATTGCGGAGCCCATATACGATTTCGTTCAAACCGGGCAACTATTTGACCTTCGGCAACAAAATGTTATGTGTGAGCTCCTGCTTTGCTTGGTCTTCTTGATAATTCTGGAAAAGATACAAAGCCTTTCAAAATGGAAGAGGTACATCGCAGAAACTGCTCTGATTGTTTTGACAGCACTGGCAGCTGAATACACTAAACTAGATGGCGGTGTGTATGGCATTCTGCTTGTGGCTGCATTCTATTTATTCCACGACAGCAAGGCCAAGATGTTCTTTGCTGCAGTATGCGCAGTGCTCCTTTCGTCATGCCATATAGTTGGCGGCGGATTTGAGTTTGCTACAGCTAATATATTTAATCCTGATGTTGCAGCCGCGGTCGTTTCGTTGCTGCTTATCAATCTTTATAATGGCAAGCGAGGGCTGAAGCTCAAATATTTCTTCTACATTTTCTATCCGGCACATCTTGCTCTGCTTTATGGTGTCTCACTTATTGTTTTGAACTGTCTTTAAAAACTCTCAAACAAGTCTCTGAAAGCAGAAACAAATTGACCCTAAGACTGCTTGTGAATTTCAGGAAGACCTGAGAGATGCGAGGATAGACAACGAGGGCTGCAGAAAGATGCTTCGAAAGCATGAATGGCAGCGAGAAAAAGAGTTCGGAAGCACCCCTCTGGATGATCCAGCATAGAATATAAAGCGATTGGCTCCGGCTGGTCGCTTTTTTGTTGCCGATGCACGGGTTCGAACCCGAACTTCTCTATATATAAGAACGCTTGGCGAACAAAACCTGCCTTTTACCGACGGGAAACAAATAGCTGATGCTTTTGGAGTAAAGTGGCGCTCCAGAGATGACCGATGCCTTAACACCTATAAACCAGCTGGTCATCGCCAATATCAGAAGCCAATGCTTCAGTTTTAACCTCAGTGATGCGACTGAGGGACCTATTCATTTGTGAACAAAATATGGAGTGCGCGATTCCCGCCCCCGGCGCCCCTCCGGTCTGGCAATATATCTCCTTGCCGCGCGGCCCGGTCGGACCGGATCAGCCGC
>CABQHR010000073.1 GCA_902463875.1 uncultured Collinsella sp. | reverse complement strand
GCGAGCAAGGTGCCTTGAAACAAGGCGGCATTGACCTTCTGGTCATGCCGCCGAAGTTGAAAGGCAGATTGCCGCCCTGGCGGGCTTGCAGCGTCGAGCTGTTACGCGGTTTGGTAAAACCGCGTAACTAGTTAGCCACCAAGATATGCTTTGCGCACGTTATCGTCGTGCAGGAGCTCTTGGCCGGTGCCGGTCATGGTGATCTTGCCGGTCTCGAGCACGTAGCCGCGTGTGGCGATGGAAAGAGCCATCTGTGCGTTTTGCTCGACCAGAAGCACCGTGGTGCCGGCCTTATGCAAATCCTCGACAATCTGGAAGATCTGCTCAATCAGAATCGGCGCCAGGCCCATGGAAGGTTCGTCGAGCATGAGCAGCTTGGGGTTGCTCATAAGGGCGCGGCCCATAACGAGCATCTGCTGCTCGCCGCCCGAAAGGGTGCCGGCGACCTGGCGACGGCGCTCCTTCAGGCGCGGGAACTGCTCGTAGACGCGCTCAAGGCCCGGAGCCACCGTGGACTTGGGCTGCGTATAGGCGCCCATCTCCAGGTTCTCCTCAACCGTCATCTGCAAAAAGGCGCGACGACCCTCGGGAACCTGAGCCAGACCCTTACCAACCAGCTTGTCGGCGGGCGTATGGGTAATGTCCTCGCCCATAAACTTGATGGAGCCGGTCTTAGAGCGTAGCAGGCCCGAGACGGTCTTGAGCGTCGTGGACTTACCGGCACCGTTCGCGCCGATCAGAGCCACGATCTCGCCCTCGTTAACGTTAAAGGAGATGTCCTTGATGGCGTGGATGGCGCCGTACCAGACGTTGATGTTGTAGACGGAAAGCATCGGCTCTGCCATTTAGTTCTCCCCCTTATCCTGCTTACCCAGATACGCCTCGATAACGGCGTCGTTGTTCTGGATTTCCTCAGCCGTGCCCTTGGCGATGACCTTACCAAAGTTGAGCACGCAGATGCCCTCGCAGATGTTCATGACGAGCGACATGTCGTGCTCGATAAGCATGATGGCGATGCCAAAGGTGTCGCGGATCTTGACGATGTTCTCCATGAGCTCCGCGGTCTCGGACGGGTTCATGCCGGCGGCAGGCTCGTCGAGCAGCAGCAGTTTGGGGTTGGTGGCAAGCGCGCGGACGATCTCCAGACGACGCTGGGCGCCGTAAGGCAGCGAGCCGGCCTGCTCGTTTGCCAGGTGCTCCATATCAAAGATGGACAGCAGCTCCATGGCGCGCTCGTGGGCGGCCTTCTCGTGCTTCCAGTACGTCGGCAGACGCAGCACGCCCTCAAAACCAGAGTAGCGCTCCTGGTTGTGCAGGCCGACCTTAACGTTGTCCTCCACCGTCATGGTGTTGAACAGGCGAATGTTCTGGAACGTACGGGCGATACCCATACGGTTGACCTGGTAGACGGACTTGCCCGAGGTGTCCTCGCCGTCGAGCAGGATAGTACCGTGCGTGGGCTGGTACACCTTGGTGAGCAGGTTGAAGACCGTGGTCTTACCGGCACCGTTGGGACCGATCAGACCGGCGATCTCGGTCTTACCGATGGTCAGACTAAAGTCGTCGACTGCCTTAAGGCCGCCAAATTCAATGCCCAAGTGGATGCACTCGAGCGCCGGGCGCTGGCCCAGGTCGCGGTCGGGAACGATGGCGCCAGAAGGATACGGGACCATCTTGCCCTTGTTGAACTCAAACTTACTGGGCATCGGCTGCCACCTCCTTCTTGGAAGCAAAGCGGTCCTTAATGCGTGCGAAGAACGACTTGAGCTGCGGGTTGTTGGTAAAGATCATGACCAGGATCAGCACGATGGCGTAGATGAGCATGCGGTAGTCCGAGAACTGACGGAGCAGCTCGGGAAGCACCGTGAGCAACGCCGCCGCGATGACGGAGCCGCGCATATTGCCCAGACCGCCAAGGACCACGAACACCAGGATGAGGATGGACGTGTTGAAGTCGAACTTGGTGGCGGAGAGCTGCGAGAAGTTACCGCCGAAGAGAGCTCCGGCAGCACCGGCAAGGGCAGCGGAAACCACGAAGGCGATCATGCGGTACTCGGTGACGGAGATGCCTACGGACTCGGCTGCAATCTTGTTATCGCGCACGGCCATAATGGCACGGCCGGTACGGCTGCGAACCAGGTTGAGTACGATCACGAGTGCGACCATGACCAGGATGGCACCGGCGAGGAAGGTCGAGTACGTCGACACGCCCGAGGCGCCCTGGGCGCCCTTGATGATGGCGGTGCCGTCCTCGAGCAGGTGCAGGTCGTCGATCGTGGAGTTGCCCGTGATGTTAAAGATCACGTGCAGACCGCGGGAGTCGACGCCCACAATGAGGCAGGTGACGATCTCTTTGATGATCTCGCCAAAAGCCAGGGTCACGATGGCCAGATAGTCGCCGCTCAGACGCAGGACCGGGATACCGATCAAGAAGCCCAAGATGGCAGCGGCGATAGCGCCGACCACGATGCTGATGATCAGGCGCATCGGATCGGACGGGACGGCGCTCTCCAGCGCGACCGCGGTGACGATGCCCGTGTAGGCACCGACGCTCATAAAGCCCGCGTGGCCCAGCGACAAGTCGCCCGCGATGCCGACGACGAGGTTGAGGGAGATGGCCATGACGATGTAGGCCGTAATGGGAACCAGCTGACCGGCGATCATGCGCGGGATCATGTGGTTAGACTGCATAAAGAACACGATGGCAAATGCCACGATGCACATGGCGTACGTAACAAAGTCGTGACGCGTCTGCTTGTCTTTAAGAAACTTCATAACGCTCACCTACACCTTCTCGGGGACGTACTTGCCCAAGAGGCCGGCAGGCTTGACGAGCAGGACGATGATCAAAACACCAAAGACGATGGAGTTGGCAAGGCTCGTGGAAATGTAAGCCTGCGCCATCGCCTCGATGATGCCGATGAGAATGCCGCCGACAAAGGCACCGGGGATGGAGCCGATGCCGCCGAAAACGGCAGCGTCGAAGGCCTTGATGCCAGGCATGGCGCCCGTGGTGGGCTGCAGGACCGGCGAGTAGGAGCACAGGAGCACACCGGCGATGGCGGCAAGGGCGGAGCCGATGGCAAACGTCATCGAAATAGTGCGGTTGACGTTGATGCCCATGAGCTGAGCGGCGGCCTTGTCCTCGGACACGGCGCGCATGGCTTTGCCCATCTTGGTCTTACCTGTAAAGAACATCAGGCCGGCCATGATAACCAGGCAGGCGACGATGGTGACGAGCGAGACTGCGCTTACATTGAACTTGGCCAAGAACTCCGGCACCTGGAAGGTGACGAGCGAAGTGAAGTTCTTGGGCGTGGCGCCCCACAGAAGCTGCGCGGCATTCTGCAGGAAGTAGGACACGCCGATGGCCGTGATCAGAACGGCCAGCGGGCCCGCCTGACGCAGCGGCTTGTATGCCAGACCCTCGATGAGAACACCGAGAACGGTACAGACCACACAAGAGAGAATTACAGATGCCCAGCCCGGGAGGCCGAGATACGACGTGGCGCAGAACGAGACATAGGCACCGACCATGATGACGTCGCCGTGAGCGAAGTTCAGCATCTTGGCGATACCGTAGACCATGGTGTAGCCCAACGCGATGATGGCGTAGACGCTGCCCATGGACAGGCCGTTGACCAGGTATTGGATAAAGACCGTCATGTTCCACATCCCCCTTTCGAATAGGTTTCCAGTTGATGTATGAAACAGGGACGTTACATCGTCCCTAGATACCAAGCAAGCAGGGAAGGCCAAAACCTCCCCTGCTTGGGATCAAAACCGCTCTATGTAAGGCGGCCTATTAGGCCTGTACGTACTTGCCGTCGGTGATGACGTACGCCGTGGGCTCCTTCTGGACCTGGCCCTTATCGTTCCAGGTGAGCTTGCCGGTCAGACCGTCAACGGTAATCTTGAGCATAGCCTTGGGCAGCTTCTCGGCGACCTCGGTCGGGTCGGCGTCGACACCAAGACCGGCCTCCTTGAGGGCCTCGGCCACCGCGTGCACGCCGTCGTAGGCGTCAGCGGCAAACTGGTCGGGGGTATCGCCGTACTTATCCTTGTAAGCGTTGACGAAGTCGGCGTTCTTCTCGTCGTCGGCGGAGAACGGGGTCATGAGCAGCAGACCCTCGGCAAGAGAGGTGTCGAAGCCCTCAACGCCCAGGATGCCGTCCATGCCGTCGCAGCCCATCATCTTGACGTCGTAGCCCATGTCCTTAGCGTTCTTGAGCAGGACGGACGCCGGCGTGTAGTAGATCGGCGCAAAGATCATGGTGGCGCCGGCCTGCTTGGCCTTGGTCAGCTGGTTGGTAAAGCTCGTGGCAGAGTCGTCCTTAAAGGTCTCCTCGTCAACAATCTCGAGCTTAGACTCAGCGGCCTGGGCCTTAAAGGAATCTGCGATACCCGAAGAATAGGCGTCGCCGGAGTTATAGAACAGTACGAACTTCTCGTCCGCATACTTCTGCGCCAGGAACTTGGCAGCGTTGACGCCCTGGTTGGGGTCGGTAAAGCAAACCTGGAAGACGCAATCCTTGCCGTCGGTGACGTCCTCGGAGGACGCGGACGGGGTGATCATGAACGTCTTGGGGTCGTTACCGCACTCTGCGGCAACGGCAACCGACGCACCCGTGGTGGTCGGGCCGACAAGGGCCTGCATGCCCCAGTCGAGCAGGGTATTAAAGGCGTTGACGGCCTTCTCGCCGTCGGCCTGGTCGTCCTCGGCCTTGCTGGCAAGCGGCAGCTCCTTGGTGGAGAAGTCCTTGCAGCCAAGCTCGACGCCCTGGGTAACGGACTTGCCGTAGGACGCGGCGGCACCGGTCAGCGGGCCGATAGTGCCGATCTTAAACGAAGCGTCGCTCGAAGCGGAACCGCTGTCGCCGCCGTTGGAGGAGCAGCCAGCTAGAATGGACATCGCCCCCAGACCTGCTGCGCTCGCGATAACGCTCCTGCGATTCATAACAGGGTTCAATGACTTACCGGTGAGGCTCGACATGCGGCTCTCCTCTCAAATCTCGTCGGGTTTTGGTTACCCGACAGGCCATCCTTCGCCGTGTTCGGCGTTCGCAAAATAGTAGACGCTTTAGTTAGGAAAAGTGGCGATTATTTCAACTTTTCTTTGGATTTGTTCATTTATCCATGTTTCTGCGTATTTCTATTATTTTATGCAGTAATGCCACTTTATTATGTAAAAGTAATGTTTCCATTCTGTTACAAGCGTCCCTGCCCTGAATAATACAGCCTCACCGGTCGCGTTTTATGCGCACTTAGGCGGCGATGTACTTGCCGTCCTGAATCACATAGGCCGTAGCAGGCTTTTCGACTTGGCCCTCGTCGTTCCACGTGAGCTCGCCCGTCAGGCCCTCGATCTTGATTTTACGCATGGCCTTGGCGAGGTCGCCGGCAATGTCGGCGCCGTCGGCCGTAATATCGATGTCTGCCTTATCGATAGCCTCGACAATCGCATGGACGCAGTCATAGGCATCGGCGGCAAACTGGTTGGGCGTCTCGTCGTAGGCGTCCTTATATGCCTTGACGAAGTCGGCGTTCTTCTCATCGTCGGCAGAGAACGGGGTCATGAGCAGCACACCCTCGGCAAGGGAGGTGTCGAAGCCCTCAACGGAGAGCAGGCCGTCCATGCCGTCGGTACCCATGAGGGTCATGTCGTATCCCATGTCCTTGGCATTCTTGAGCAAAACGGACGCCGGCGTGTAGTAGATCGGCGCAAAGATGAGCGTGGCGCCGGCCTCCTTGGCCTTGGTGAGCTGGTTGGTAAAGCTCGTGGAGGAGTCGTCCTTAAAGGTCTCGGTATCGACGATGTCGAGCTTGGATGCCTTGGCCTGCTCGGCAAAGGCATCGGCAACACCCGAGCTGTACGTATCGCCGGAGTTGTAGAACAGGGCGATCTTGGCGTCTGCATACTTCTCGGCCAAAAACTTGGCAGCACTCGCGCCCATGGTGGGGTCGGTAAAGCAAACCTGGAAAACCGTGGTCTTGTCCTTGGTGACGTCGAGGGACGAAGCAGAGGGCGTGACCATGAGCATATCGTCGGCGATCTCGCCCGAGACAGCGACGGCGGCACCAGTCGTGACGGGGCCGACGAGCGCCTGCATGCCCCAGTCGCACAGGGTATTGAAGGCGTTGATAGCCTTCTCGCCGTCGGCGACGTCATCCTCGGACTTAAGCGAGAGTTTGAGGTCCTTGGTCGAGAAATCCTTGGCGGCAAGCTTGGCACCCTTCTCGGCCGAAACGCCATAGGTTGCCGCGGCGCCGGTCAGAGGGCCGATGACACCGATCTTGAAGGTCTTGCCGTCATCGGCGGTGCCGCCGTCCGAGCCACCCGACGAGCAACCAGCGAGTGCGGCGGTGCTGCCGAGCGCCGCAGCGCCGGCGAGAAAGTTCCTACGGCTGAGCGTGCTGTTGATGTTGAACATGGTGTCCCCCTTTTTCGCTGGCCGCGGTGCGGCCGTCTTGCGGTACAGGGCAAACCTTATGGCGCAAACGTTGACAGTTTGTTACGGAAGTCCGTTTGTAGCGAGCGTGTTTCCAATGTTTCCGCAGCGTTTCGGGGGTGCCGTTTTGCGCGGCTCCTGTTGCCTGGCGAGCACGCGCCCCCGGTTCACGCTAGAATGCACTCAACCTTTAAGCGGTTTATCCATCCATAAGATGCACGAAGGAGTTATCTATGAGCGAACCCCTGCGCACCGTGAACGTCGGTCTGATCGGTCTGGGAACCGTCGGCGGCGGCGTGGCCCGTCTGATCAAGAGCCACCACGATGAGTACCTGGCAGCCTACGGCATCGACCTTAAGCTGACCCGCGCCTGCGCGCTTGCTTGGGAGCAGGCCGAGGCGGCAGGCATTGAGCGCGAGGCCTTTACGAGCGACTGGCACGATGTCGTCACCGACCCCGCCGTCGACATCGTCGTCGAGCTGATTGGTGGCGAGCATCCCGCAACCGAGATCTTCACCACTGCCTTCGAGAACGGCAAGCATGTCGTCTCCGCCAACAAGGCCCTGCTGGGCCGCCATGTCGAGTCGCTTGCCGAGAAGGCGCGTGCGTGCGGCGTGCAGATTAAGTGCGAGGCCAGCTGCGGTGGCGGCATCCCCATTGTCAGCACACTCGAGCACGACCTGGTGGGTAACAAGATCCTGACCATCGCCGGCATCCTCAACGGCACCACCAACTACATCCTGTCGCGCATGGACGCCGAGGGCGCCGATTACGCTGACGTGCTCGCCGACGCACAGGCTAAGGGCTATGCCGAGGCCGACCCGTCCGCCGACGTCGACGGCTTCGATGCCGCCAGCAAGACGGCCATCCTCGCCTCCATCGGCTTTGGCACCCGCGTTACCACCGATGATGTGTACCAGCAGGGTATCCGCACCATCGGCGCCGAGGACATCGCCCAGGCCCGCGAGCTCGGCTACACCATCAAACTGCTCGGCATCGCCCGCAACACCGACGCTGGCGTCGACGTTCGCGTGCATCCCACGCTGATCCCCGCAGACCATATGCTCGCCAAGGTCAACGGCGCCATGAACGCCGTCTACGTGGTAGGCGACGCCGTGGGCGAGACCATGTTCTACGGCGCGGGCGCAGGCTCCTTCCCCACCGCGAGCGCCGTCGTGGGCGATATCCTATCGCTCTCCGAGCAGATCAGCCGCGGCGTGGCTCCGCTGCCCGAGATTGAGCCCTATGGCCACAACCTCACCTTTAAGCCCATGGACGAGCTCCAGACCAAGTACTATGTGCGCCTGAAAGTCGCCGACCGCGTGGGCGCCCTGTCCGAGACGGTCGACATCTTTGCCAAGCACAACATCTCGATCTCGCTCATCAACCAGGTCGAGGACGGCAAATCGGGCGTCAGCGATGCCTGCTCGGTCATCTTCCTGACGCACCGCGCGCTCGAGAAGGACGTCCAGGCTGCCGCCGCCGAGCTTGCCAGCGTCGACTGCGTGGCCGAGGTCGCCAACGTCCTGCGTATCGAGGACGTCGAGGCCTGGACCGAAGGCGTTATGGCGAACTAACCCAACGCTCGCCCGGCAATACGCGCTTTGAGGGCTCCCGTCCGACGTGGGACGGGAGCCCTTTTGTCTCCTGCCCTAAGCACAACGGCAGAGCATATTTGCGCGAGCCGCTCATCGGTAACGCGGGCTACCGTTCACCGATATGCAAACGCGACCGATTCCGGCTACCGCTACGCTGTGCTGCGAATGTCCGCCCGCGATGAGAGGAAGCACCATGTTGCTCGAGGGCAAGAAAGCAATCATCACCGGAGGCACGCGCGGTATCGGCTATGCCATCGCCTGCCGTTTTATCGAGGAGGGCGCTGCCGTCACCGTCTTTGGCTCACGCCAGGAGACTGCCGACGCGGCCGTTGAGAAGCTGGCAGCCGCCTATCCCGACGCCAAGGTCTGGGGCCGCTCCTGCGACCTCACCTCGCTCGAAGCCGTGACCGAGGCCTTTACCCAGGC
>CABQHR010000072.1 GCA_902463875.1 uncultured Collinsella sp. | reverse complement strand
TCGGTGCGTTCGGAGCTGGCGACCATCTCGGCCGACATGGCCGTGTTGGGGTACTTGGTGGCGTGCAGGTCGTGTGCCTCGATAAAGCCGGCGCATTGGGCAATGGCCTGGCCGTGGCTGTAGACCTCGTGCACGTCCGCAAGCTTGGTGCCGGGCTTGACGAGCAAGTTGTGGTCGATTTTGAGGCGAAGCGAGCGCACGATGTGGAAGTCGAACTGGGCGAGCAGGTCGTAGACGGCGTTGACCGAGCCGGCGGTGGAGTTCTCGATGGGCATCACGCCAAACTCGCAGAAGCCGTCGCGCACGGCGCACATGACGCCCTCGAAGGTCTCGAAAAACGCGATGTCGGGCACGTCGAAGAGCTTGCACGCGGCGATTTGGCTGTAAGCGCCCTCGACGCCCTGGCAGGCGACGGTGGCCGTTTGAGGGAAGGGCGTGTCGGAGGCTGCAGCCGTGGCGTGGGCCTTTTGCGAGACGGTGATGCCCTTGAGCTCGTTGATGTAGCGCTGCTGCTCGGCCTTGCTCATGCTCATGAGGAGACGGAACAGGGTGATGGTCTGCGCCTCGTAGCGCTCGGGCGCGCGGCTGGCGAGGTTGTTGAGCTTGGAGCGCTCACGGGCGGGGTCGAAGACGGCCTTGCCCATCTCGATTTTTGACTTGGCGACCTCGGTGGCAATGTCCATGCGCTCGACAAAGCTGTTGAGGAGCGTGGTGTCGATGCCATCGATGGCCTGGCGGATGTCAGCAAGGTCCATGGAGACCCCTTTCACGTGTCGGGGGATGCTGAGG
This sequence comes from uncultured Collinsella sp., assembly GCA_902463875.1. Taxonomy (GTDB): domain Bacteria; phylum Actinomycetota; class Coriobacteriia; order Coriobacteriales; family Coriobacteriaceae; genus Collinsella. The sequence goes on along the minus strand of CABQHR010000072.1, from coordinate 7,702 downwards.
GGTGGGTAGTTAGCGCTGGGCGGCGTCTTCGAGGAGGGCGTCCCAGATGGCAAGGGCGGCGGCTGCCTCGGCTACGGGGACAGCTCGGGGGACGATGCAGGGATCGTGGCGGCCGTGGACCGAGAGCTCGGCATTTTCCATAGCGTCCATGTCCACCGTCTGCTGCTCGCGGCCAATGGAGGGCGTTGGCTTTACGGCCATGCGCCACATGACGGGCGCGCCGGTCGAAATACCGCCCAGGATGCCGCCGGCGTTGTTGGACTCGACCTCGATCTCGCCGGTCTCGGCATCGATGCGATACGGATCATTGTTCTCGCTGCCGCGCATGGCGGCCACGGCAAAGCCCATGCCAAACTCCACGCCCTTTACGGCTGGAATGCCAAACGCGATTTGCGCGATGCGGTTCTCGATGCCGTCGAACATGGGGTCGCCGATGCCCGCGGGAAGTCCGTAGGTGCCGCACTCCACGATGCCGCCGATGCTGTCAAGCTTGTCGCGCGCGGCTAGGATCTCCTCGCGCATGCGGCCGGCTGCGGCGGCGTCAATGCACGGCAGATCGTTCGTAAGGATCGCCTTGCGGTCGGCCTCGCGATAGACTATGTCGTCCATCGGCAGGTCGGAGATGCCGCCGATCTATGCAAGGAAGATCGTTCGTTAGGATCGCTTTGCGGTCGGCCTCGCGATAGACCATATCGTCCATCGGCAGGTCGGAGATGCCGCCGATCTGCGCGACGTGCGCCATTACTTTAATGCCGCGGGCCTCGAGTGCCTGCAGCGCAATGCCGCCGGCGATGCACAGGGGTGCCGTTAGGCGGCCGGAGAAGTGTCCGCCGCCGGCGACATCGTGCATGTTGTGATACTTCACGCGCGCAGGGAAGTCCGCATGTCCGGGACGGGGCTTGCGGCGCAGCTCGGAGTAATCCTTGGAGCGCGTGTTGGTGTTCTCGATAATCGCGGCGATGGGCGCGCCGGTGGTATGTCCATCGACAACACCGGCGATGATGTGCGCGGCGTCGGCCTCGCGGCGTTTGGTTGCGGTCTCGTCGCGACCGGGGGCGCGACGGTCGAGGAAGGCCTGCAGCTGCTCCTGGTCCACGGCGATGCCCGCCGGAATGCCATCGAGTGAGCAGCCGATGGCGGGGGAGTGCGACTGGCCGAAGATGCTTAAGTGCAAGACGTTGCCAAAGGTCGAGGACATGCTATTCCTCCTCGAGTGTGACCTTGCCGCCCAGCAGGCGGTAGTGGTCGAAGAAATCGGGATAGGACTTGTTGACGGCCTCGGCGCCGTGGATCACGACCTTGCCGGTGGCGCGGCTCGCGGCGATAGCGGCCATCATGGCGATGCGATGGTCGTTGTGCGAATCGACCTCGCCGCCGGTGAAGGCATCGACACCCTTGATGATGAGGTCATCGCCGGCAATGCGCACCTGCGCGCCCAGCGCGGTGAGCTCGCGGGTGGTGGTGACCAGACGGTCGGATTCCTTGATGCGCAGACGGGCGCAATCGCGAATAAAGGTGCGGCCCTGTGCCAGCGAGGCCACGGCCGAGATGACGGGCACCAGGTCCGGAATGTCGTGGGCACTCATCTCAAAGCCGGCGAGCTTGTCGGACTGCACGGTGGCGGCGTTGGTGGAGCGCACGATGCGGGCGCCAAAGCGCGAAAGCGCGGCAAGCACGTTACGGTCGCCCTGTGCGGAGCTCAGTGACACGCCCTCGACGGTGATTGGGTCGGTGCCGATGGCGCCGGCGCACAGCCAAAAGGCGGCGTTGGACCAGTCGCCCTCGACGGCTACGCTGCCGGGCGTGCGGTACGAGCCGCTGCTCACGCGGAAGTTCGTGACCTCGGGCTGGCCGTCCTTGGCCGGAATGCGCTCGACGTTGACCTCGACGCCAAAGGCCTTCATGGCCTGTATCGTCAGGTTGATGTAGGGGCGGCTCTCGATGAGGCCGGTTACCTGCACGCAGGAGGGCTGGGCCAGCAGCGGGGCTGCCAGCAGCAGGCCCGAGATGTACTGCGAGCTCACGTTGCCCGGAAGCACAAAGGTGCCCGGGCGCATGCGGCCGCTCGTCTTGAGCGGAAAACCGCCCAGACCCTGTAGGTCGCAGCCGGCGGCGATGATCTCGTCCGAGAGCGGGGAGAGCGGGCGGGCGCCCAGGCGGCCCTGGCCTACGAAGGTGGCATCCGCACCCAGCGCGCAGGCGACAGGCAGCATAAAGCGCAGCGTGGAGCCACTTTCACCGCAGTCAAGCGTGCCGCCGGCAAGGGCCTTGAGCAGGCCAAACTCAACACTCTTCATGGTGGGGTGGACCTGGAAGCCGTCCTCGACGGTCTCGATGCGAGCACCCAGTGCCGTAAGGCAGCGCACCGTGGCCTCGATGTCGGCGCAGGTGGTGTTGCAGGTGACGTGCGTCTCGCCGTTGGCAAGCGCAGCGCAGATGATGAGGCGATGCGCCATCGACTTGGACGCGATGGCGGGAACGGTGCCCTTAAGCGGGGACGGGGTGATGCGGGCTAGCATGCGGATGCGTCTCCCTTCTGGCCGAGGCCCTCGGCAATGAGTTCGTGGAAAGTGGAAAGCGGTGTGCGGTCGATGCTGCAGCGGCCAATGCCGTACGGAATCACCAGGTCGATGGTGTCGCCCGCGCGCTTCTTGTCGTGGAGCGCCTCGGCAAAGACGGTATCGGCATCTAGGTCGCAGCGGGTCTTGAGGCCATGGCGGGCGCAGAGCTCCTCAATACGACCGGGCAGCGCAGCATCGCAGACGCCGTGCAGGGCCGCGGCGCGCGTGATGATACCCATGCCGATCGACACGCAGTTGCCGTGTCCCAGCTCAAAGTGCTCGCAGGCCTCGACGGCGTGTCCGGCGCTGTGTCCAAAGTTGAGGAGCTTGCGCTGGTTGGTTTCGCGCTCGTCGGCGACGACCACGGCGCGCTTGATGTCGATATTGCGGGCGATGATGAGCGCTACGCGGGCCACGTCGCGGTTGAGCAGCTCCAGCGTGAGCGGGGTCTTCTCCAGCTCGGCGAAGAGCTCCGGGTCGGCGATCACGGCGTGCTTGACGACCTCGCCGCAGCCGTCAGCGAACTGCTCGGGCGTGAGGGTCGCCAGGCATCCCACGTCGGCGATAACCACGCTCGGCTGCCAAAAGGCGCCGGCCAAGTTCTTGCCGGCAGCCAGGTCGATGGCGGTCTTGCCGCCCACCGACGAATCCACCATGGCGAGCAGGCTCGTGGGGATCTGCACAAACTTGCAGCCGCGCATGTAGGTGGCGGCCACAAAGCCCGTCACGTCGCCCACGACACCGCCGCCGAGTGCCACGATCACGTCGGAGCGCGAAAGCTCGTGCTCGGCCACAAACTCCAAAATGGCAACATAGGTTTCGGCGCGCTTATGGGCCTCGCCGGCTTCGAAGGTGCAGATGCTCACCTCGTAGCCTGACGCTTCCAGGCTCTGCTTAACGGGCATCTGGTAGAGGGGGCCCACGTTGGTGTCCGTAACGATGACGGCCTTGGTGCCGCCGGCAGTGGCGCGCACGAGCGGTCCCGCCTGCTCCAGCAAAAACGTGCCAACATGCACCTGGTAGGGGCGTGCGGTGTCGATATCGATGGTAATCGCCATAAGCTTCGGTCCTTTCGACCTGGCGTGATGGGTGGTCTAGTGGGAGGCCTCGTCGTCGAGTGCGCGCTTAATTCGGTCGCCCTCGGCAAGGAGATTCTCCAGATAGCGCTGGTCGCGGTCCTTGAGCGCGCGGCTGTAGGCGCCAAGCGATTCGATCAGATGGTCGATCTCGAAGGCGAGAGCGTCGGCGTCGTCGATCATGAGCTCGGACCACATCTGGGGGTTGAGGTGCGCCACGCGGGTGAGATCGCGGTAGCTACCGGCCGAAAAGCCGTGGTGGACCTGGGCAGTGGGGCTTTTGACGTAGGCGTTGGATACCACGTGCGCAAGCTGGCTCGTGAAGGCGATGACGCGGTCGTGCTCGGCGGCGCTGGTCACGCTGAACTTGCCAAAGCCCAAGGGGCGCACCATCTCGCGCACCTGGCCCAAGAGCTCCAGCTTGAGCGCATCGTCCACCGCGGGCGGTACGAGCACCAGCGGGGCGCCCTGGAACAGGTCGGCGCGGGAGTGTGCATAGCCCGAGTACTGCGTGCCCGCCATGGGGTGCGCGCCCACAAAGTAAAAGCCGTGCTCGCGGGCAAGCTCAAAGGCGCGCTCGCACACGATACCCTTGACGCCCACCGTGTCAATTACCACGGGGCCCATGATGGCCTCGGTATCGGTGGCGTCGGCGAGTGCCCGGGCGTGTGCCTCGAGCCACTCGATGCAGGCCTCTGGGTAGCATGCCAGCACGATGATGTCGCATTCGCCGAGCGTCTCGTCGTTGAGCTCGCCGGCAACGGTGCCCATGCTGGCAGCCGTCATGACATCGTCATCGGGATCCCAGGCCAGCACGCGGACGCCCGCCTGCGCATAGCCGCGGGCAAAGCTGCCGCCGATGAGGCCCAAGCCGACGATGCCGGCGCACTTGGGGCCGCCCTGGTTAACGCGCGCGTTTCTCACTGTACCCATGGGCTACTCCATGGTCTCTTGGCAGACGACCTCGCGGATGGCTCGGATGCGGCGCATGGTGTCGTCGAACTGATCGGGGGTGAGGGCCTGTGCGCCGTCGGACCAGGCGCGGCTGGGCTCGTCGTGGACCTCGATCTCCAGGCCGTTGGCACCGCAGGCGGTCGCGGCGAGCGCCATGGGCTCAACGTAGCGGGTGTAGCCGGTGGCGTGGCTGGGGTCGGCGACGACGGGCAGGTGCGACAGGTGGTGCAGCACCGGCACGGCGTTGAGGTCGAAGGTGTTGCGGGTGCGGGTCTCGAAGGTGCGGATGCCGCGCTCGCACAGGATGACGTTGTCGTTGCCCTCGCTCATGATGTACTCGGCGGCCATGAGCAGCTCATCGATCGTGCCGGACATGCCGCGCTTAAGCAAGATTGGAGTCTTGGTCTTGCCGACCTCTTTGAGCAGAGGGAAGTTTTGGGCGTTGCGGGCGCCGATCTGCATGACGTCGATCTTCTTGTCTAGGAAGACCTGCACGTCGCGCGGGTCCATGATCTCGGTGACGATCGGCATATCGAGCTCGGCAGACGCCTCGCACAGCAGGTCCAGGCCGGCGGGGCCCATGCCCTGGTAGGCGTACGGGGAAGTGCGGGGCTTGTAGGCACCGCCGCGCAGCATCGTGGCACCGGCGGCCTTCACGCGGCGGGCGATGCGGATGAGGTTCTCGCCCTCGACGGAGCACGGGCCGGCGATGACCTGGAACTGATCGCCGCCGATCTTGACGCCATGGCCGCAGTCGATGACGGAGTCCTCGGGGTGGAACTTGCGGTTGGCGCGCTTGAACGGCTCGGAGACGCGCTGCACGCGCTCGACGACGTCCATGGACTCGAGCAGGAATGGGTCGATCTTGGTCGTATCGCCCACCAGGCCGATGATCGTCTCGTTCTCGCCGCGCGAGACGTCGGTCTTCAGGCCCTTTTTCTCAATCCAGCTGACGATATGGCTGACGGCCTCGTCGCTGGCGCTCTGCTTTAAAATTGCAATCATGGTGTGCCTCTCACCTCGATGGATAACCCTTGCAAAAACGGCCCGCATCGCGAGCCGTGTATATATGGTGCATGAGAGTTTATACTATCTGATTCGCTTTTGCCTTCTAAAGTGAGCCGTTGCGCCGCGTCTTCCCCGGAATTGCAAAGCTTTTTCTTTTATTTTGATAGCCCGTGGTGCACTTGGGTATAATGCAAACCGTTGGCCCTATTAGCTCAGGGGATTAGAGCGTCTGCCTCCGGAGCAGAAGGCCGTTGGTTCGAATCCAACATGGGGCACCATCGAACGTGAGACCGTCCGAACCTCGCATGGTCCGGGCGGTTTTTCTTATACCGACGCGACGTGATGGGACGTGGTATGGCAGCAACGGATATCGAGCGCGGACTCTCGACCGCCGAGGTCGAGGAGCGCATCGCCGCCGGTAAGATCAACCGCAACATGGAGCTCAAGACCAAGTCGGTCAAAGAGCTCATCATCGAGAACCTCTGCACGCTGTTCAATTTGATCAACGTGATCTTGGCGTTCCTGGTCATTTTGACCGGTTCGTTTAAGAATCTGACGTTCCTGTTCGTGGTGTTCCTCAATACCGCTATTGGCGTCATTCAGTCCATGCGTTCCAAGAAGATGGTCGATAAGCTCACGCTGCTGACCTCCAAGAAGGCCATCGCGGTGCGCGACGGCGCCGAGGTGGAGCTCGACCTGGACCAGATCGTGCTCGACGACATCATTCGTCTGGGGCGCGGTGACCAGATTCCCGCCGACGCCGTGGTAGTGTCGGGCGAGGCGCTCGTCAACGAGAGCCTGCTGACGGGCGAGAGCGACCTCATTAAGAAACAGCCGGGCTCCGAGCTCATGAGCGGCAGCTTTATCGACTCGGGCCTGCTGCGCGCCCGCGTGATCCATGTCGGCGCCGATAACTACGTGGCAAAGATCAACAACGAGGCCAAGTACGTCAAAAAGGTCAATTCCGAGATCATGAACGCGCTGAACGCCATCGTGCGGTTCGCGAGCATCATCATGATCCCACTTGGTCTGGCGCTCTTTACCTCGAGTGTGAGCGAGCTGTGGGATGCCGCGGGAACCCCGGGCGATAGCGCGCTTTCCTGGTGCTTCTCCGAGCTGCTGGCCGGTCGTGTGCCTTCTTCGGCGCTGCTGTCCACGGTGGGCGCCCTGCTGGGCATGATTCCGCAGGGTCTGGTGCTGCTGACCTCGTCGGTGCTCGCGATTGCCACGGTGCGCCTGGCGCGTCGCAAGGTGCTGGCACAGCAGCTCTACTGCATCGAGACACTCGCGCGCGTCGACGTGCTGTGCCTGGACAAGACGGGCACCATTACCTCGGGCCGTATGGAGGTCGAGGGCACCTATCCGCTGCCTGTTGAGGGTGTTGGCTTTGGCGCGGACTCGGACGAGGCGGCTGTTCCCGTCGAGACCACGGTGCTCGACTTTGCGCTTGCCAACGTGGCGCGTGCGACCTCGGCAGATGCCAACGAGACCTGCCAGGCGCTGCTCAACTACTACGCCGATCGTCCGGTCGAGGTCTCCGAGCCGCTGTCGGTCATTCCGTTCTCGTCGTCCAAAAAGTGGAGCGGCGCGTCGTTTGCGCAGGGCTCCTATGTGATGGGCGCCGCGCAGTTTGTGCTCTCTGGTCGCACATTTGCGCAGGTCGAGAATCGTGTGGCCGAGCTCGCCGATACCTGCCGCGTGCTCGTGGTGGCGCGCGTGGACGGCTTTACGCCTGACGGCGATATGGTGGGAGAGGCCGAGCCCGTGGGCTTTGTGACCATCCGCGATGAGATTCGCACCTCGGCGGCCGAGACTATCGGCTACTTTAACGAGCAGGGTGTGACCCTCAACGTGATCAGCGGCGACGACCCGCGTACGGTGTCGTCGATCGCGCGCGTGGTGGGCGTGCCGGGCGCCGACGCTTACGTGGACGCCACGACCCTCGATACGCCTGGCAAGCTCGATGCGGCGGTGGACCGCTATCACGTCTTTGGGCGTGTGACGCCGCAGCAGAAGCGCGAGCTCGTACAGGCGCTCAAACGCCGCGGGCACACCGTGGCCATGACGGGCGACGGCGTCAACGACGTGCTGGCGCTCAAGGAG
>CABQHR010000071.1 GCA_902463875.1 uncultured Collinsella sp. | reverse complement strand
CATGAGTGTCACGTTCACGTAAATTTGGGTATGAGCGCAAAGAACGACAACGTTTTGGCGAGAGGACTCTTCATGACTACCGATCAGACGATCGATGTTGCGATTATCGGCGGAGGCCCCGCGGGCTATGCTGCCGCCATTTATGCGGCGCGCGCCAACCTGACGACGACTGTCCTTGAGCAGGGCATGTCGGGCGGACAGATCGCTACGAGCAACGAGATTGAGAATTATCCTGGCATTCCGCTACTGAGCGGTGTCGAACTTGGTGAGCGGTTCCAACAGCATGCTGAAGGCCTGGGGGCTCAGGTTGAATGGAGTATGGTGACGGGCGTCGATTACGATGCCGATGCGGCTCAATTTACCATCCATCATGATATGGGCGACACAGCGGCCAAGAGCGTCATTGCGTGCATGGGCGCCACGCCGCGTCCTGCGGGTTTTGTTGGCGAGGACACGTATCGCGGTCGTGGCGTTTCGTATTGCGCGACGTGTGACGGCATGTTCTTCCGTGGCAAGCAGGTCTTTGTTATCGGAGGCGGCAATTCGGCATGCGAGGAGGCGCTGTTCCTGTCCGACATTGCCAGCAGCGTGACCATCGTGCTGCGTCGCGATCAGTTCCGTGCACCCGAGGGCGTTGTGAATAAGGTTCTTGCTAAGGACAATATTTCAGTTAGGTACCAAACTAGTATTGTTGAGCTTTCTGGTGAAGCGATGCCCACGACAATCACATTCAAGGACAATGCGACTGGTGAAATGCACGCTGAGTCCTTTGAACCTGGCTCATTTGGCATTTTTGTCTTTACGGGGACGCAACCACATACCGAGCTTGTTGAGCATCTAGTCGATCTGGCTCTCGACGGCGGTATTGTTACCGATGATTCGATGGCCACCCGTACGCCCGGCTTATTCGCAGCCGGCGATATCCGTTCCAAGCGTTTACGCCAGGTTGTGACTGCCGTTTCTGATGGAGCCATAGCAGCTACCAGCGCATACGCTTTCCTACGCGGATAAGTACGATAATATATCTTATGTAAGGTTGCTATCTTTAAACATAGTGGTTGGACAGTGCATCAATGTGCCGTCCAACCACTTTTACTTTGCGGCTATATGGTATGCAAAACTAGATAACCTAGAATACAATATAGAAAACGAACGGAGGCCTCTTATGAACCACATCAAACATGTTATCCCGATGTCCGATACATCGGTCAGCATTAAGCCGGAGGATATTCAGCCGACGGTGCTGCCCGATGCATTTATTCAGTCCGATATGGTGGGTAAACTCAACGCGTTGAGCCTGCCACGCTATGACCAGCTGCCCAATGTAACGCTCTATCGCGATCAGGTTATTGAATATGTTGCGCTATGGATGGAGCCGCTTTCGATTTGCGTAGAGCAGCCCGTTATCACGCCATCGATGATCAATAACTACGTGAAGGTCGGCCTCGTTCCTGCTCCGGTTAAAAAGCAGTATGGCCGTGAGCAGATTGCGCGTCTCATCGCCATTTGTATCTTTAAGCAGGTGCTGCCCATCGCTGCGGTTCAGGCGCTCTTTAATATTCAGCGCTTAAGCTACGACGCTCCTACGGCTTTCGATTATGTAGTCGATCAACTTGAGGCATCGATTCGTGCGGCGTTTTCCGTTGAGCAGACTCCCGTGCCCGATACCGCACATCAGGTTACGCGAGAATCGCTGCTCGTGCGCAGTGCAGTATCGTCCTTTGTATCGAAGGCGTACCTGATGAGCTATCTGAAGTTCAATGGGTTTAATAGCTAACCGAGGTATAAGACGGGCGGGATAAAGAGCCGCTGGCTCCTTATCCCGCCCGTGCGTTTGTCTAGTTGGGCATTATCGGCCCGAAGCCACGCCCATGCCGTAGCCGATAATGAGGCCGTGCATCTCGGCATAGTATGAATCTAGCCCATTACAGGGCATGATGATGGTCTTAGAGCCGGGCCAGTGTTCCGCAATGCGGCTGGCAAGTGCCTGGGCGCCCGTCTCATTCTCGACATGGTCGATAACGACCTCGCCGCCGGTAAAGCCCTCGGCCTCCATGGTATCGACAATCTTGCCAAGCATCTTCTTTTCGCCACGGGTGTGACCAACGAGCTTAATCTCTCCCGCTTCGCTTGCTGTGCCTAAAACTCGAATGTTGAGTTTATTGGCGATGACCCCGGCCGCCTTGGGGATACGTCCGGCCTTGGCGAGATTTTCGTAATTGCACAGGCTAAAGAGGATTTTGCTGTTTTGCTCGAGGCTATCGAAGTAAGCGCAGGCGTCCTCAAAGGAAACGTCCGGGTTACTTGCAAGATAGCGATCGAACAGCAGGAAGATTAGATCCATTTTGCCACCTGCGGCTCGCGAGTTAACCAAATGAATCTGACGGTTGGGTTCCTCGGTAAACACCATGTCACGTGCGGTGGCTGCGGCATTGTAGCTTCCCGAGACGCCCTCGGAGATGGGCATGCAAATCGTCTTGTCGGCAAGCTTAAAAAGCTCAGCCCACTCACCCACACTCGGGCAGGCGCTCGAAGAAGCGCTCGACTCCGCCTGCACGGTGCAATTGAGCTCGTGAACGTCGAGCGTGAGGTCATCGACAAACTCGCGCTCCCCCACTCGGATCTTTAGGGGTGCAAATGCAAAGGTGGTATGAGGTGCGGTTGGTTGCCAATCGCGAAGATTGCAGCTCGAATCGGAGATAAGTGCCCAGCTCATTGAGGGTCCTTTCTATTTGTTCCTCAACAATTATAGCCATCTTTTAGATCGATTGGACGGCTATCTAGTTTTGAATACTAGATAGCCTCCTAATCTTAAGGCAAACTGTAGGGGCAAAAAGAATGGGCCTCGTGACTCAAGATCGCGAGGCCCACGTTCGTTCGCTGTAGTAATAATATTAGTAGCGTACGAAGATGTAGTTGTTGTTCATACCGGCTGCGACGGAGCTGATGATTACGCCCGTGCTGTAGTCGGAAGCATGGATCATCTGGCCGTTACCGATGTAGATGCCGGTGTGATAAGAGTTAACTACGACGTCGCCGGGCTGTGGATCGGACACACGAGCCCAGCCCATAAAGTCACCAGTGGTGCCCAGGCGGCAGTAACGACCCGTGAGGCAGTAGCTCACAAAGCCGGAGCAGTCAAAGCTGTTCGGTCCAATACCGCCCCAGGAGTAAGCACAACCAAGCTTGCTATAGGCACGCGAAACAACGGAGCCGCCGTCAACCGATTGGCTCGGCGCAGAAGGGGTCGGAGCCGGAGGGGGCGTCGAAGGCTGCGGCGTAGGGGCAGGAGCTGGAGCGGGTGCAGGCGTGTTGCCGCCGTTGTTGGTCGTACCGCCACCATTGTTGGTGTTCTCGGTCGTGCCAGCGGTCTCGGTGTTCACCGTGGCCTTCTCGGCAGTGCTAGCGTTGATGCCGGCCTGCAGCGCGGCATTGGCCTCGGCCTCGGCGGCAAGCTCGGCCTGCAGCTGCGAATCCAGGGAATTTACGACGTTCTGGGCTTCAGCCTGCTGGGCGTTAAGCTCGTCGACCTTCTTTTGCGTGGTGGCGACGTTCTTCTCCTGCTCGGCCTGCTTATCGGTGAGCTGCTGCTTAAGCTCCTTTACCTCTTGAATGGTCTGAGCCTGCTTATCGGAAACTTTGCCGTAGTAGAACAGACGGTTGAGTATATCGCTCAGATCATCGACACCCGTCAGAACCTGAAGCAGGCTCAGACCGCCGGTTTTGTACTCGCCGGCAACATAGGTCGAGAGCTTGGCCTGACCATCGGCGATCTCCTGCTGCTTTTGCGTGATCTCGCCGGCAGTCTGATCGAGCGCTTGCGTCTGCGTGGCGAGCTCATCGTAAATCTGCTGAGTTTGGGTACCGATCTGCTCGAGCTTCGTACGAGCAGCGGCAAGGTCGGATGCGGTATCGGCGTAGGCAGGAGCCGCGAGGCCCAAGCCCAAAACACAAGCGAGGGTTGCCGTAGCAGCGCAGCGTGCCATGTTTTTGTGCGTGTTTGCTGTGCGCATGTAGCTTCCTTTCCAGTAACTAAGGGTAACGGCTAGTCCACCGTCACCAGGCTAAAGAGCTCAACATCGTCGTCAGTCGGCGTGAGCTTCTCGCGCGGGTTGAGAAACGCAAGCTCAAGGATACAACCGTAACCGACAAGCTTTGCGCCCATATCTCGCACCAGTTTACCTGTTGCCTCGACGGTTCCGCCCGTCGCGACCAAGTCATCCAGAATCAACACGGTATCTTTAGAGCTGATAGCGTCGGCATGGATCTCAATGGAATCCGTTCCGTATTCGAGCTCATAGCTTTGGCTCACGGTCTCGCGCGGCAGCTTGCCCGGTTTACGTGCGGGAACAAAGCCGGCGCCAAGGGCTACAGCCACCGGTACGCCAACCATAAAGCCTCGAGCCTCTGGGCCCACGACCTTGGTGATTCCCATGCCGGCAAAGTGCTCGGCGAGGGCATCGGTCATGGCTTTGAGCGCCTCGGGATTGCCAAAGAGCGGCGTGATGTCTTTAAAGATGACTCCGGGCTCGGGATAGTCGGGGATGTCGACGATTTGAGATTCGAAGTCGTACATTACATGGCCTTTCAATGGGTTGCCGAAATTTCGGCAGCGGTTATTTGCCCGCCGTGGCGGTGCTGGAGTGCGAAGGGGCGACGACCTTGAGCGGCTTTACGAGAGAATCCTCGTGCGAAGCCGGCGTGGCTATCTCTTCGTTTTTTGCTTTGGTGGACTCGGAGCGAGTGATTTCCTCATCGAGTGCATCGATGTCGGCGTCCTCGACCACGGCGTTGAGCGACTCAAAAACGCGGTTCTTGAGCAGCGCAGTGTGCACACCCTCGGTCAGGTCGTGAAGCTTCTTAAACGCACGCTCGAGCTTGGCGTCGCGCTCGTCATCGGAGGTGTCCATGCCGAGCATGCTTACGAGCACTTGCTCAAACATCGAGGATTCGCGGTTGGCGGAAGACACGTACTGACGCAGGTTGCGCGGCTCGATATGGAAGCGTGACAGCTCGGAGCAGTAGCGGATGATCGGAAAATCGCGACCATCGACGAGCTCACGGTTCTGCGGACTCTTGATGATGCGAATGAGGTCGTTCTCGGCGAGCGAGCGGATAAACGAGATCTCGACGCCCAGCATATCGGGAATGGTCTCGATGGGATGCAGCTTTTGTTTGGTCTCCTTGGGCTCCGTCTTAAGCGGAACATCGGACAGCAAGCCCACCTCGTAGGCGAGCGTTGACAGGTCCGTGGCGTTTTCCAAGCGCTGCTTAATCACGTTGAGCGGCATGTAGCGGGTCTTCTGCAAGTGCAGGATGACCTCCAGGCGATCAACGTCCTCCTTAGAGTACTGACGGTATCCCTTAGGCGTACGATGAGGGGTAATGAGCCCCTCATCTTCTAGAAATCTAATTTTTGAGTTCGAAAGATCGGGGTATGCGCCTCGAAGAAGGTTGACGACTTGGCCGATACTCAGATAGTTGCGTTCGGCCATGCCCTACTCACCGGTTTCGATGCGCTCCGGCGTGCTCTCGTGGTAGATGAGCGTAAACGTACCGATCTGGACGGAAGAACCATCGTGCAGCGGGGCCGCGTTGACAATGGCGCCGTCGACCCAGGTGCCATTGAGCGAGCCCAGGTCCTCAATGCGAGCGCCGAGGCCCTCGCGAATAATGCGCGCGTGGCTACGCGAAACGGTCATGTCATTGAGGAAGATGCCGTTCGCAGGATCGCGGCCGATGGTGGTCACGTCGTCCTCGAGCTCAAAGGCGGCACCAGTCTGCGGACCCTTGACGATGGACAGAACGGGGGCGGTGATGCGCACGTTGGCCATGAGGTCGGGAACGGTGACGTCGCTTGAAGGCACGCGGAATACGCAGGTAGCGTCAGCAGCCTTATCATTCTGAGGCATATTGTTAACCATGTTGTCCATGACAACCCCTAACTTATCGCGGACGTGCCGCAAATAATGAACCGTACGTAATCATACCCCAACGAATCAGTCTTCGATTTCAGGGTTCAGAAAGTCGATGTCCTCGTCCTCGGGATGCGCGAGAGCCTGTTTAATGGCCACTCCGCCCTTAATGGAATAGATGACAGCCGTGAGCATGGAGAAGATCACGCCGCCGTACACAAAGAAGATGCCGAGGGGCACCGAGCTTCCGTTGAGGCCCGGGAAGGCCGTAAGGGTTGAAGGTAAAAGATGCAGGCCGTCAATAACGGGGAACCCGAGCAGCATGAGCGAGAAGCCGGTCATGAGCAGTGCAGTGGCAATCTTTCCGGGAAAGACGACATCGATGGGGCGACGGTGATAATGACGCACGATAAGCGTGCCGATGCCCAGATAGATGTCGCGGCCAATAATGAGCACGCAGACCCAGATGGGCAGCTCTCCGCGGACCACCAGCCCAAGTACGCCGGTGAACAGCAGCGCACGGTCGCAGATGGGATCCATGACCTTGCCGAGCCACGAGACCGTCTTGGTCATGCGGGCGATCTGACCGTCCATCCAGTCGGTAGAGGCGGCAACGGCGTAGATAACGATGGCGATGACGCGGTTGTTATCCGTCACAAACAGGTACAGAAATACCAGGGTGAGGATCAGGCGCGTAAAGGTGATGAAATTGGAGATCGTAAAGATCTTATTCGACGGGTAATCGGAAGTGCCGATAAGCTCCTTTTTGATCTTCTTTTTGATGCCCACAGGACTCCCCCGCTGGTTAACGACAAAACTTTCGATACTATACCCGTTCCGGCGATGTCTATCCAGCGTAAGCATAGAGAGTCCAGACATATGGAGGATGCTACTGGGTTGTGCGGGATTCTGCATTTGTGTACATCAGCCTCTAAATATGACATTTTTCGGCATCTTTGATGGCTGATGGACACGTTTTGATTCGGTGATTACATCGATCGGGAAAGTTGTTGCCTTAAGCAAATTAATCATGATGTGCGGGTCGAGAAGGGTTGGCGCTAAAAGAACCCAACGGCCGTTACGGCTTCGTTAGAAACGCGCCCCACCATGGATGGTGAACCCGAAAGGTAAGACGCGGGGGCACGGTGAATCGGCCCGCGCGCCCGGAAGAGAAAGGATAAACCCATGGGTTACATGCTCGAGACGCGCGGGCTCACCAAGCGCTTCGGCCGCGGCGACCAGGCGCAGGACGCCGTGGCCGACGTGAGCCTTCATATCCGCGAGGGCGAGGTGTACGGGCTGCTCGGTCCCAACGGCGCCGGCAAGTCGACAACGCTCAAGATGATCTGCGGGATGCTGCGGCCGACGGCCGGGGAGATCCTCTTTGCCGGGCACGCCTGGCGCCGCGAGGACCTCTACGCAATCGGCAGCCTCATCGAGGAGGCGCCGCTCTACCCCAACCTCACCGCGCGCGAGAACCTGCGCGTGCGCACTACGCTGCTGGGCCTTTCCGAGAGCCGCATAGATGAGGTGCTCGCCGCCGTGGACCTCGCGGACACCGGGAAGAAGCGCGCCGGGCGCTTCTCGATGGGCATGCGGCAGCGCCTGGGGCTCGCGCTGGCGCTGATCGCCCGGCCACGCCTGCTCGTGCTCGACGAGCCCACCAACGGCCTCGACCCCATCGGCATCGAGGAGCTGCGCGACCAGATCCGCGGCTTCGCGGCGGCGGGTACGACGGTGATCGTCTCGAGCCACATCCTCTCCGAGGTGCAGCAGATGGCGGACACCATCGGCATCATCTGCGGGGGGCGCCTCGCCTACGAGGATGCGCTTCGGCCCGGGCAGGACCTCGAGGAACTCTTCATGAGCTTCTGCCGGGAGGGGCGACGAGCGCGCGGGGAGGTGGCGGCATGACGGGCGAGAAAGGCGGCCTGCTCGCGGCCCTGCGCGCCGAGGCCCTGAAGTCGCGCCACGCGGCACCGGTTCGCCTGGCCGTGCTCATGGCGCTGCCGATGCCGCTGCTCGGCGCGATGCCCTACCGGGGCGTGCAGATCTTCAGCGCGTGGAACTACTGGTACGCGCTCTTCCTGCCCGTGTGTCTCTCGCTCGTGGTGGCGTGCGTCGCGCGTGCGGACGCTCGCACGCGGATGCGGGGGCTTCTGGGTCTGGGCTTCCCGCTCGGGCGCGCCTGGTGGGCCAAGGCGCTCTGGTGCCTCGCGCTCTGCACGCTCTCGAACCTCGTGGTCTTCGGCATCTACCTCGCGGGATCGGCGTTCTCCTCGCAGGGCCTCACGGCCGCGGGCACGCTCACGATGCTCCTCTGCGCGCTCGTCAACACGGTGACTGCGGCGTGGATGATCCCCGCAGGGCTCTTCCTCACGGCGCGGCTCGGCATGCTCGCGGGCATCTTCTGCCCGCTCGCCGCGCAGCTCGTGGGTGGGTTCGCCTGGTCGCTGATGCCGCTGCCGCAGCTCTTTCCGCCGTCGGCGAGCATGGTCATCCCCACGAGCTTCATCCCCGTGCTGCCGAGCGGCGAGCCACTCGCGGCGGACATGGCGCTCGGCGGGGCGCTCGCGTCAGACGGCATGCTCACGCTAGCGGGC
>CABQHR010000070.1 GCA_902463875.1 uncultured Collinsella sp. | reverse complement strand
CGACCGTCCCGCAGCGCGCGTCGCTCGTGAGCGGCACGATTCGCAGCAACCTAACCTGGCGCGACGATGCGGCGACCGACGATGAGCTCTGGTCGGCGCTCGATATGGCGCAGGCGAGCGAGTTCGTGCGCAAAAAACCTCAAGGTCTGGACGCGCCGGTCGAGGCGGGTGGCAAGAACTTTAGCGGTGGCCAGCGCCAGCGCCTGACCATCGCACGTGCTCTGGTGGGCTCTCCGCAGGTCCTAATCATGGATGACTCTGCCTCGGCGCTCGACTTTAAGACCGATGCGGCGCTTCGCCATGCCATTCGCGAGCGCAGTGTGCGCGGTGCCGCCGAGGGCGGTCTGCCGCTGACTACGGTCATCGTGAGCCAGCGCGTATCGACCGTGCGCGACGCCGACATGATCTGCGTGCTCGACCACGGCTCGGTCGCGGGCCTGGGTACGCATGACGAGCTCTACGCAGGCTGCCAGCTCTATCGCGAGATCTGCCAGTCGCAGCTGCGCCGCGAGGAGCTCGAGGGCCAGCAGGGGAGCGCGGCGCCCGCGTCCGCCCCTGCATCTGTTTGCGCAAAGGAGGGCTGCTAAATGAATCCGTATACTTCCTCCGGTTCGGTCGCCACGATGACGGCCAATGTGTCCGGTAACGATAACCTTAACGACCTGGGCGACGGTCCGCGCCAGCCCGGCGATCCCGAGCGCTATCCCGTGGGCGCGGTGACCCGCCGCCTGCTGGGCTATGTCCGACCGCACCGCATTTCGTTTGCGGCGTCGTTTGTGAGTGCCGCTGTCTCGGTGATCTTGCAACTCTATACGCCCATCCTCATCGGCGAGGGCATCGACCTTATCGTTGCCGCCGGTCAGGTGGACTTCGACGCGCTGCTGCCGCTCGTTACTAAACTCGCGCTCGTCGTGGTGGGAGCAGCGGCCTTCCAGTGGCTGCAGGGCTACTGCGTCAACCGCCTGTCCTACGAAACGGTGCGCGACATGCGCGTGGAGGCGAGCGATAAGCTCAGCCGCATGCCGCTCAGTTTTATCGACGGCCATGCCCACGGCGACCTTATGAGCCGCGTGGTCAACGACGTCGATCAGGTGGGCGATGGTCTGCTGCAGGGCTTTACCCAGCTCTTTACCGGCGTCATCACCATCGTTGGCACGCTCGCGTTTATGCTCTCCATTAACCTGACCATGACGCTTGTGGTGGTGCTCGTCACGCCGCTTTCCATTTTTGCAGCCGGTGCCATCGCCAAGCTCTCCAACAAGAGCTTTACGGCGCAGCAGCGTATTCAAGGGCAGCTCGGTGGTCATATCGAGGAGTACGTAGGCGAGCAGAAGCTTGTCGACGCCTTCGCCTACGGCCTGCACGCTCAGCAGCGCTTCGATGCCCTCAACGCTGAGCTTTACACCGCAGGCGAGCGCGCGCAGTTTATGGGTTCGCTCTCCAACCCCGGCACGCGCTTTATCAACAACATCATTTATGCCGTGGTCGCTGTGATCGGCTGCGTGGGCGTGATCACGGGCGTGCCGGCGGCGCTCACGGTGGGCGGCGTGCAGATCTTTTTGTCCTATGCCAACCAGTACACCAAGCCGTTCAACGAGGTCACCAACGTCATCACGCAGATCCAGACCGCGTACGCCTCGGCGCGCCGCATGTTTGCGCTGCTCGATGCGCGCGAGCAGGAGCCCGACGCGTCGGACGCTGTAGAGCTTGCCGCCCCGCAGGGTGAGGTGACCTTTGAGCACGTGGACTTTAGCTATGTGCCCGATCGCAAGCTGCTGCAGGACATCTGCATCGATGCCAAGCCCGGCATGCGCTTTGCCCTGGTCGGTCCCACGGGCTGTGGTAAGACAACGCTCATCAATTTGCTGCTGCGGTTCTACGATATCGACGCCGGTCGCATCGCGGTCGATGGCCGTTCCTCGCGTGACTACACGCGCGCAAGCCTGCGCCGTGCCTTTGGCATGGTGCTGCAGGATACGTGGCTGTTCGAGGGCACCGTGGCGGACAACATCGCCTACGGTTGTCCCGATGCCACACGCGAACAGGTTATCGAGGCGGCCAAGCGCGCGCATGCGCACAAGTTTATCGTGCAGCTGCCAGGCGGCTACGACACGGTGATTGGCGAGGACGGCGGCACGTTTAGCCAGGGTCAAAAACAGCTGCTGTGCATCGCGCGCGTCATGCTTACCGACCCGGCGATCTTGCTGCTGGACGAGGCAACGTCGAGCATCGATACCCGCACCGAGCTGCAGGTACAGGCAGCATTCGACGAGCTTATGGCCGGGCGTACGGGCTTTGTCGTTGCGCATCGCCTGTCGACGATCCGCAACGCCGACTGCATTTTGGTCATGCGCGACGGCCAGATTATCGAGCGCGGCACGCACGACGAGCTGCTGGCGGCAGGTGGCTTCTACGCCGAACTCTACCGCAGCCAATTCGCCCAGTGAGCAAGCCCGTGGGGCAAATTAATCAGATTAGTTTGTCCCATAGAGCCCTCTTGTTATATAGCGTTCTACCAGCGCGTGAAACATTTTGACGATATTCTGTGACACAATTTGACGGTATTTCGTGAAACACTCTGCGGCGACATTAATCCAAGTACGTACTGTCCAAAATCTGTCCAAAGATGTCGCCTGCGTCGCCAATCGACAGACGGTGGTTTACATCTGCGTCGTTAGTACTAAGATATTCATCTAATAAATTGCATTAGTGGCTTTAGTTTTGGGGGAAACGAGGCAACGTGACTATGACGTGCTCTTTGGTGGTTAACAGCAAGAGCGGTAATACCAGGATGGTTTCGGGCGCGATCAAGCGCGCTCTGCAGGCTGCGGGCGTTGAGTTTGTTCATGCCGCGGCGCTGAGCGACGATGCGGACGCAGATCAGGTTGCGCTCGAGGCGCAGGGCGCCTGCGCGGCCGACACGGTGCTCGTCGGTTTTTGGTGCGACAAGGGCGCGTGCACGCCTTCGGTTGCCGCGCTGCTCTCCGCTCTGCACGGCAAGCGCGTTTTCCTGTTTGGTACCTGCGGCTTTGGTGCCGACCAGAGCTATTACCAGCAGATTATCGACCGCGTGTCGTCCAATTTGGCCGAGGATGCCGAGCTTGTGGGTTGGGCAATGTGCCAGGGCAAGATGGGTCCCGCGGTCAAGCAGCGCTACGAGGCCATGCTCGAGCAAGATCCCGACAATGTCCGCTTTAAGATGCTGCTCGACAACTGGGTTGCCGCAAAGGATCACCCCACCAAGGAGGATCTGGACAACATGGCTGCAGCCGCCAAAAAGGCCGTGCTGGGGGAGTAGCTCCCATCGCTGACGGCGGTCGGTCCATCTTTCTAAATGTAACGTCCTCTCGGGCGTCGGGGCACGAAGTTCCCTGCTCTACAGTCCTGCGCAAGGCGAAGGCCACATTAAGTGGCCTTCTTTGCGTACGGAACTCGCGATGAACTTCGTGCCCCGCCGTCCGGGAGGACGCCTCTTTATTGATGGGAGGCCTGATAGGTCGATGGTTCCGTGTCCGGATGCGTCCAAAGTGGGACGGGCTTTCCGGATGGGCAGGCTTTCGGAAAATGCGTCCCGGAATTTGCCTTTGGAATGGGACGTAGTTTCCCGTTGAGGTGCTTTGCGGAAAGTGCGTCCCACTCTGGGCGGTCGAAGTGGGACACACTTTCCCAAAGGCGCTCCAACGGGAAATCCCACAATCAGCCCTCAAAGTGGGACGCCGTTTCCCAATGAGGCTCAAGCGGAAAATGCATCCCGGAATTTGCGCTCAAAGTGGGATGCGGTTTCCGGTTGAGGGTCTAAGGGGAAAGTGCGTCCCAGAATCGACGCTTGAAATGGGATGCAGTTTCCCGATGAGGCACTCGACGGAAAATACATCCCAGAAATGGCCTTTGAGCTGGGATAAGATTTCCGCGGCATCTCGGATTCTCAAAAATGAGACACGCCGTTGGCGAAAATGAGACACGGAATTTTGGGTGTCAGGCGTAGCATTTGAGCAAATGAGCCGACTCCACTCGAGTAAAGCGAGGTCTCCCATGCACGTTCCATACCCCCACATTCGTCGGTTGTCGAAAATCCCGCTTGTTGGGACGGCGGCGCTTGCTGCGTTGATCGCCACGAGCGTCGCCTGCTTCACGGCCACGCCCCAGGTTGCCCAGGCGGCAGACGCGCCCGCAATCACCGATATGACCGAGCAGGATTATCAAGCCCTGGGTCTGGGCACGAGCGAGGACATTCCGGCCGATACCGTTGGCCCCTATTCCACTGATACCCCCACGACGTTTGCCACGCGCAGCGAGGTCTATATGGCAGCTAACGGTAGCCATGGCAATCGCTACACTCTGCGCGACAAGCTCGAGAACGTCGAGCGCGGTGACATTGGCGGCAGCAGCAAACTCTTCGATGGCTATGGAAGTGTGTGGGGCGCCGCAAAGTTCTGGCAAAACGTCAACAACTTCGATACGAACAGCGATCTCTACAAGCATAGCGACTACGGTGGCGGCACCTGGTCGTACCTAAGCAACAATGAGTCCTCAACAGTACTCGCCAACGACAACAACGGTTTCTCGGGCATTCACGCCACGAGTGTTGAGTTCTGCAGCGACGCCAGCACGGGCAAAAAGAGCCGCGTTGCCGAGCTCCGTGCCTACGGCGACAGTTCCTCCACGACGATTGACGGCAAGTCATACGCCGGAAAGGTTGAGCTGGTCCTCTACTCGTTTAGCAACGGGCGTACGCGCACTCTCGACACACACCTGCCGGTGACGGTCAACACTAATATGATGTACGAAGGCCGTTTTAAGTACCTGGATGCCGGTTACCTGCAAGAGCACGACGCCGTCTTTGATGTCGAGGCGGGCGATGTCGATGGCGACGGCGTCGACGAGCTTTTTGTCTACGCGGGCTGCTATGTCGACGAGAACGGCGTGCGCAAGGCTGTAGTCGACATGTATGACTTGGAGGGCGGCAACTGGAAGCAAAGCGTCGTCAAGATCGATGCCGGTAACGCCGCGGACTACACCACGCACAACAAGGGCGGGAACGACTCCTGGACGCAGCTTCAGTCAGCTCCTGTCGTTTCGCTAGCGGCCGGCGACCTCGATCGCGATTTTTGCGATGACCTCGCCATCGTGGTCTCGGCACCCTACGGCAAGAAGAATATTGATAAGTCGACGCATTGCGAGCTGTTTTCGTGGGATGCATCCAAGGGTGCGCTCGTCCATGTCGATGCTCTGGGCGACGCGGGCGCAATCTCCCTCTCCGCGAACGGCAAGACCATGGTCGCTGCGAATGCGACGTTCGGCACGTTTGCCGCCTACGATGAAGAAGGAAAGAAGACGGGTGAAACCGTCACGGGCCTTATTCTTGCGGGCTATGACTGGCAACGCAGCGCTTTTGATTACGGCGCTTCTGACGGCAGCAAGGGGCTGTACGGCGCGCTGTACCGCTACGCGTATTTTGACTCGGAGTCTGGCGAGTTCAAACTTTCCGATTGCAAGGAATACAGAGACGGGCTCCTCGCCTCCTATGGACTGATGCATGTGCCCAACAGCGCATGGAAGGATAGCGCTCAGGATAAGCGCTATCCGTGCACCTTGGCGCCTATCGCCCTTGCCACTGCCAACCTGGACGGCCTATCCGAGCAGCCTGCAGTTGATGAGGTGCTCGTGGGCGGCGACGTGTTTCGTGACTTTGCCTGCAACACGGCGCAGAGCGGTGCCCAGGGCTTGGGGTCCATGGTCGGAACCATGAGCATGAGCGGTCAGCAATACAACAGCAGCAACAAGCATGACCACAAGGGTATAGAGCAGGTGTGGATCAGCGACGTCAAGGCGGGCAGCGTCTCGGGTTCGGACCGCTATAACGAGAGCTTTATCGCCGTGGTGGGCAAGCACCGCGACGAGGACCTGCGCAAGAACGATGACTACTATTGGATGACCGCCTCGCATCTTTCGCTCGACGAGAACGGAAGGGTGCGCCGCGGCGAGGAGCAGGTGATTAGCGAGAGCAACCGTCGCGGCACTACCTACGGCACATTTATCTCGCTCGCGCTGCCCGATGTCGACAATGACAGCGTCAAGATCACGTACAAGGACCGCTACAAGGTCTATACCAACCCGCGCGTGCTCGCTGTGCTGCAGGATGCTCCCTATGTTGAGGATCTGGAGCAGGCATACGGCTATCTGGTGTTGGGCGGCACGTCATACGGCGAGGGAAAGAGCACGGGGACATCCCAGGGCTATACCATTGGCGCCGAGTTGGGCGTTGCCGTCGAGGTGCAGACCGGTCCGCCCCTGGTCGCGATTAATGCTTCAGTCGATTTTGCCGCCGAGGGATGCTATGACTACCGGAGCGAGCGTACAGTGAGCGCCAGCGTAAGTTATGAGTCGCATGCCGGCGAAGGCGACAAGGCCGTGCTCTACACGATTCCGATGGTCTATTACGAGTACGAGATCGAAAATGAGGAAACTGGTGGCAAGGGCGTGATGGCGGCGCCCGTGTCGCTCGGCGCGCAGACCTCGGTCGTTAATGTCGAGGCCTATGACCGCATTGCCAAACAGCACAATATGACGCCGCTCAGCTACTTTTTGACCAACCGGTCGGGAGAGCCCGGAACCTATCAAACGACGCTCAACGGCGAGACTCCCGTTGGGGATTCCTTTGGCCTGGGCAAGCCTGGCGTGACGCGCGCCTACACGCACGATGGGTTTAACGGCGCCGTCGCGCAGTCGGGAGCGAGCATTGAGCAGACCATCGAAGTCGAGGAGGGCGAGGAACAGGAGTTTGAGTACGGCTTTACGCTGAACGGCAGCGTTGTCATGGGCGCGAAGCTCGCAAAGCACGAGTTGTTTGGCGGCCTGTGCTTTGGTGCCAACGCCGGCTTTACTACGGGTAACTCCTCGAGTGAATCGACCGAATACGGCGGCACCGTCGACAACCTGCCCGAAGCTGCGAAGGATAAGTACGGCTTTGCGTGGCGCCTGGGCGTCAACGCGGTAGATGTCGACAAGTTCGAGGCAGACTCGGGCGACGAGCTCGGCACCAAGGACACCGACCAGTTCTGGATCGTGGGCTATGACGTTAAGGACGTCGAGATGCCCGACGCGCCGGCCGTGACGGGCTTTACGGCAAACGCCGTCGATTCGACCAGTATTACGTTTAGCTGGGACGATGTGCTCGCAAAGAAGGACGGCTTTAGCTACGGCGTAGGCATGCTGCAGAGCAATGCGGCGGACGCGGTTGTGAACAGCTGGAAGATCGCCGACAACACGCAGACCTCGCTCAAGTGGGATGGGCTGCAGCCCAATACGGAGTATCGATTCGCCATCGCCGCCGTTAAGAATGGATCCACGACCGAAACAGGTATTCGCTCGGCAATCATCACGGTCAAGACCATGCCCGATGGCATGACGATGACCGTGAGCGGACCTGCGGCGGATGCTGCGGAGGGGTCGGATCTTGGATACGACTCTTCGGTTGAGCGCACGGCGGGAAGCCACCTGACGCTCTCGGCGATTGGCAATGTGAAGCAACTCGGTGCCGACGATAGCGAAACAGAGCTGGCACCGACCTATATGTGGTACCGCAAGGGCCGCGGCGAGACAGAGTTTAAGCTCGTGGGTGCCGATGGCAACCTCGCGGCTGGAACGGCCTCGAAGCTCGAGATTGACCTGACCGCAGACGATGACGGTGCGCAGTACTACTGCCACGTGGGATACAACGACGTGGGCCTCGACACCGGCACGACGCTCGTGAATATCGAGGCCGAGGAGACGGCGCCCACAACGGTGAACGCCACCCCGATCCGCACGCGCCGCCTGTTCTCACAGGCAAGTGCGGGCGCCAAGAAGTTCCTGGACCATACGCTGGTAAACACTGCCGGCCCCACCGACTCCGAAGGCTCAAAGGACCCCGAGACTCCTGAGACCCCGACGAACCCGGACAAGCCCAAGTCCGACAACGGAGCTAAGACCGACACCAAGGTCAAGACTACGACCACAGCGAAGAACCTCGCAAACACCGGCGACCAAACATTCGCCCTAGTCGCCACCGCAGCAGCAGCGGGAGCAACGCTCGTAGTGATAGCCCTCATCATGCTAATCAAACGCCGCAAGACCAACTAGCAGCCAGTCGAACATATCGACAACCCAAAAACCCGGGTAGCCAAACAACTTGGCTACCCGGGTTTTCTCTTTATTAAAATCAGAGTCTTCAAGGCAAGAGCCCGACTCAACCAGAGACACTCCGAATACTCTCCATGACAAGCCACGCTTCAACAACAGGGCGTCTGTCCGGGCGGAGGCATATAAGGTTCATCGCGAGTTCCGCACGCAAAGGAGGCCACTTAATGTGGCCTCCGTCTTGCGCAGGACTGTCCGAGCAGGGAACCTTATATGCCTCCGCCCGGACAGACGTTTCAGTTATGAACTCGCAGCTGGTCGCTACTTGATCTTGGTCGTACCCGGCGCCAGGTTGGGGTCGGTCTCGTTGGCCTCGGTCTGGAAGTGCTCGGTGTACACGTTCTTGCCGTCGCGGAACATCTCGTAGTACTGCATCTTGGCGTAATCCTCGC
>CABQHR010000069.1 GCA_902463875.1 uncultured Collinsella sp. | reverse complement strand
AGGAGTTCATAGGACGGATCGTTGAGATTTCCCAAGCATGTCGTCGAAACCAAGCGCTCAGGCATACTCTAACCCTCGACCTCAACGAGCTCGATATCAAAGTTGAGGTCCTTGCCGGCAAGCTCGTGGTTGGCGTCGAGCGTCACGGCCTCAGGCGTCACGTCGATGACCACGGCGGGGACGGGCATGCCGCTCGGCGTGGACAGGAAAAGCTTCATGCCCTTCTCGATCTGCTCGATGTTGGGAACCTGTTCGGCCGGGAAGGTAATAACCATCTCGGGATTGTGCTCGCCGTAGGCATCGGCAGCAGGAATGTGCACGGTCTTCTTCTCGCCCACCTGCATGTCGACAACAGCGGCGTCGAAGCCCTTGATCATCTGACCGGCGCCGCAGGTGAACTCCAGCGGTTCGCCGCGATCGTAAGAGCTATCGAACTGCGTGCCGTCGTCGAGCGTGCCACGATAATGGGTCTTGACCTTCTTGCCCTGGTTGGACATGGTAACCTCCGTGATAAGGGCGGCGCACAACGCGGGCCGCCGTGAACATATGGCGCTAACTATACCCTAGTCATACAATTCAAAGACAGTTTGCAAAGAAACGCTGCAACCGGAGGAACTATGGCATATCCCGTATTTGACCTACACTGCGACACCGCCGACCGCATCGGCTGGGCCACGCTCGATCTCGACCTGCGCTTTACCGCCGGCACCGATGGTTATTTCCCCGGCGACGAAACGCATCCGCAAGATTTCGACCTCATCGAGGGCAACGCCTGCGCCATCTCGCTCGCAAAGATCGGCAACACGCCGTGGGCACAGTGCTTCGCCACGTTTGTCCCCGACGAGATTCCCACCGCCCACGCCGCGCGCTTCCAGGCGCAGATCATGGCGCACATGAGCGGCCAGGCAATGCTCAACCACGACCGCATGGTCAACGTACGCAGCGCGGCAGACATTCGCCCTGCGCTCAAAGACGGCAAGGTCGCCTGCATCCACACCATCGAAAACGCCACGTTCTTTGCCGAGGACCCCGCGCTGATCGAGGCACTCAAGAGCCTGGGCGTACTCATGTCATCACTCAGCTGGAACGCGCAGGGACCGCTCGCGAGCGGCCACGACACCCACGCCGGCCTCACCGCCGCCGGCATCGAGGCCCTTACGCAGATGGAGCACGCCGGCATGGTGCTCGACGTCTCCCACCTCAACGATGAGTGCTTTGACGAGGTTGTCGCCCACGCCACGCGCCCCTTCGTCGCCAGCCACTCCAACTCCCGCGCGGTTTGCGGCGTCAAGCGCAACCTCACCGACGACCAGTTCCGCACCATTCGCGACATGGGCGGTATCGTCGGCCTCAACTACTGCAGCGAGTTCCTTTCCAACGACGCAACCGACGAGACCACCGCAGACGTCACCTTCGACCAGCTAGCGGCACATATCGAGCACTGGCTCGACCTGGGCGGCGAGGACGCCATCGCGCTCGGCGGCGACTGGGACGGTGCCACGGTGCCCGCTTTCCTCTCCGATGCCAGCAAGATGCCCGAGTTCCAGAACATGCTTTCCAAGCATTTTGGCAAGACCGTGATGCAGAAGCTCTGCAGCGACAACGCGCTTGCCTTCTTTGAGCGCTATTAATTTCACATCCCTTGAGCGGGCCGGCATGCCGAACGGTCGACATGCCGGCCCGTCCCCAATCCAAAGGACCGCTTTTGACGCAGCAGTTTACGATTTCCGTATCCCGACCGGATGGGACGCTCATCCCCGTCGTCGTTACCAAAAAGCGCGTCAAGAACTTCAACCTACGCGTCACTTCGAGCGGTGAGGTCCATGCCAGCGCACCGCTCGGCGCCAGCCGCGAGCGTATCGAAGCGTTTGCGAAGCGCAACAGCGCCTGGATTATCAGCCGACTTGCCCAGCGCGAGCAACGTCAGGCGACGGCGCGAGAGCCGCTCAACCCCTCGTCCATCATTGCGCTGTGGGGCAAGCCCATTACGGTACAGGACGCACTCGATCACAACTTTGCATCGCCCGCACCGCGGCCCAAGCAGGCCACCTTCGCAAGTTTTATGGGTACCGACGAATCGGACGAAGGCCCACAGGCCAAGCGGCACGCAATCCTCGACGGCCTAACGTCCGATGAGCTCCAAGCCCGTATCGACCAGCTCTATGCAACCGAGGCCACCACGGCGCTGTACGATATGGTGCACGCGTACGAAATCGCAATGGGCGTCACCGTGGCCCGCGTCTCCGTGCGCAGCATGAAAACGCGCTGGGGATCATGCACGCCCAAGACCGGCGCCATTCGCATCGCACGCGAACTTGCCGCCTATCCCATCGAATGCCTCGACATGGTTGTCGCCCACGAGCTCGTCCACTTGCTCGAGCCAAGCCACAATCAGCGATTCCACGCCCTGCTCGACACGTACTGTCCCAACAATAAAGCTCTGTCGCAGCGGCTCAAGCAGCCACCCCTCAACAAGCTCTAGCGTCGACTAGCGCACGCGCTCGATCTCGACGCCGCAGCTTGCCAGAGGCAGGCCAACAGGAGCCCACGGCTTATCGAGCTTTATGCGCACACCAAGCAGCGAGGGATAACGGCGCAGCAGCATCTGGGCTGTCCCCTCGGCTGCCGCCTCGATGAGCTTAAACGTATGCTCGCGCAGATAGCCATCGACATCGTGGCACACCGAGCCGTAGTCAATCGAGGCATCCAGGTTATCGTGCTCCCCCGCCGCGCGCAGGTCGGCATAGAGCACCAGAGAAACGATGAACTTCTGACCCAGCGCATTCTCCTCGGGATACACGCCATGGTTGGCAAAAACCTCAAGGCCGTCAATGACAATGCGATCGGCATGGCGCAGATCGTCATAGCTCACGTGAGGCACCGCCGTTGCGGTGGATATTTCGCCCCTTCCACGGCGGGCGAGCTCAGCACCTTCAGTCTTGGTTGCATTCTCGGGCAGTTTCTTGTTACTCAACGCGATCGTCTCCTTCGTTTAGAACCCCGACCGCGCAAACTAACTACACGCGAATCGACAGGTTCTTTTTATCATCGCTCCAGTTGCAAGCGTTGCGCGCGGGGCATGCAAAGCAGGCACGCGACGCTTTGTCGGCTGCATAGAGCAGACGCTCGAGCGGTTGGCTGTTCACGCGCAGCTTTCGATGGCCAAGAATGGCCGTCTTAATGGCTGCGGCATCGGCCGGCTCAAACGCCACGTCATCGGGCATGCCGCCGAGAATCGCATCAGCGACGCGTTCGCTTGCAACATCATGGGATATACCCGATTCATACTGTTCATCTTTGCCGATATCGTGAAGAAGTGCCGTGGCGTAGATGACCTCGCGGTCAAATTCGAGCTGCTCCTCGAGATTCTTGATCCACATAATGCGAGCGACATCGAGCAGATGGTCAATACCATGGCGGCAAAAGATGCGCCCCGATTCCAACTGTGCAATGTTGCCCAGGTGCCGCCGGAACAGCCCGTTGGCACAAATGTAATCAATGCGAGGCATGGCACCAAAGGGGGCCAGGCCCGAAGCCATAAAGCCGCGACGCGACGTCCCCTCATCGGTCTTCGATGTAAAGTCGTTGACGACTCTCATGGTTAGCGGCCCAGCATCCTAAAGAAACGCTCCTCGAGCGCGGGATCGGTCTCAAAGACGCCGCGGCGAGCAAGCGTCACGGTCTTGGTGCCGGGCTTTTGCACGCCACGCATCGTCATGCACATATGCTCGGCCTCCATCAGCACAATCGCTCCCTGGGGAGCGAGATAATCCATGAGGGCATCGGCAACCTGTGCGCACAGTTGCTCCTGCAGCTGAAGACGGCGGGCATAAACCTCAACCGTGCGGGCGAGCTTGGAAAGCCCAGCCACCCGACCGTTAGGGATATAACCAATGGCGGCCTTGCCATAAAACGGCAGCAGATGATGTTCGCACAGCGAGTAGAACGTAATGTCGCGCTCGATAACCAAATCGTTCGAAGCGACGGCAAAGGTTTTGGACAGGTGCTCCTCGGCACTCTGGTCCATGCCGCCGGCAATCTCACCATACATACGGGCAACGCGCGCCGGGGTCTCCAGCAGGCCCTCACGAGTTGGGTCCTCGCCTATGCCCTCAAGCAACAGCTTAATGGCGGCCTCGACTTTTTCCTGATCGACCATCTGGGCCTCACTTTTCCGATTTCACGTTCGCGCTATGGTACCACGCCCTCCGGCATCGACCACAAGCTACATAGTATGGGTCGAATAGACCGGATCATCACACCAAAGTTCAACCGCATCACAAAGCGCAACGCCCTCGCGCTCAGCACGGGCACGCGTGGCATTCATATCGATCACGCGCTGATTGCTCGAGCCCCTAAAACGCAACGAGATATCGTACAGATCTTGAACAAACGGGCCGTCCACCAACATGTCAAGGCAGGCAAGAATGCGATCCGTCACCTCGGTATGATGACGACCGCCCGGCATAAGCTCCTCGAGCACGTCACCGGTAAAGCACCAAATGGTCTTCCCCGACTCCACGGGATAAGCCTCACGAACACGCTCGACAAACTCAACGAGTCCCGCCTGATTCTCAGGTTCCATAGGCTCGCCGCCCAAAATCGTCAGGCCGTCAATAAAGGGATGATCGAGGCTCTCGATAATCTTGTCCTCGACGGCACGATCAAAGGGCTCGCCCGCAGCAAAGTCCCACGCGACAGAGTTAAAGCAGTTCTTGCACCCACGACGGCACCCGCTCACAAACAGAGAAGTACGAACGCCTTCCCCATCAGCAATGTCGAAATACTTAATGTTCGCGTAGTTCATAGGTAACTCTCCCGGGAGGCCGGGACATATCATCCCGTCCTCAAACATTCTCGGCCTGCGGCCTGCGAAACTGCGGGCGGGACGATATGTCCCGGCCTCATGCAAAGGGTAACTCAATGAACGAAGCGAACATCGAGTATAGGGTTCGAGGTCCAATAAAAACTGGGTTGCGGCTCAACCGCCATCGCAAGTAAATCGCAGCTGCAGCTCGAATTATTTCCGCTAAGAACTTCGAGGAGTGAGCAGACCGCGAGCCGCATCTCAGCTACGTCAACTTGGCTGAGCCGAGAGGGCCGCTTGGGCTTTTGCTCGATATGAGTTCCGCACGCAAAGAAGGCCACTTAATGTGGCCTTCGTCTTGCGCAGGACTGTCCGAAATAGCGAGCAAAAGCCCAAGCGGCCCTCTCGGCTCAGCCCCGGAGCGGTATTAGAGATGCAGCACGCGGTCGCGGATCTCCTCGGTTCGACCCTGGTTCCAGAACTGGGTACCGATGTAGCCGCACGTACGACGGGCGACATTCATCTTCTCCTGGTCGCGGTTGCCGCAGTTGGGGCACTCCCACACCAGCTTACCGTCGTCCTCGACAATGCGGATCTCGCCATCGTAGCCGCACACCTGGCAATAATCGCTCTTGGTGTTGAGCTCGGCGTACATGATGTTGTCGTAGATGTACTGCATCACGCGGATGACAGCCTTAAGGTTGTCCTGCATGTTGGGAACCTCGACGTAGGAGATGGCACCGCCCGGCGAAAGCTGCTGGAACATGCCCTCGAACTTGAGCTTGTCGAATGCGTCGATCTCCTCGGACACGTGGACGTGGTAGCTGTTGGTGATGTAGCCCTTGTCCGTCACGCCCGGGATGATGCCAAAACGACGCTGCAGGCACTTGGCGAACTTGTAGGTCGTCGACTCAAGCGGGGTACCGTAGAGCGAGAAGTCAATATCGCTTTCGGCCTTCCACTCGGCGCACTTATCGTTCATGCGCTGCATGACGGCCATGGCAAAAGGCGTGCCCTCCTTCTCGGTGTGGCTGTGGCCCGTCATGTACTTGACGCACTCATACAGACCGGCATACCCCAGGCTGATGGTGGAATAGCCGCCCACGAGCAGCTTATCGATCGTCTCGCCCTTCTTCAGACGCGCCAGGGCACCGTACTGCCAAAGAATCGGTGCGGCATCCGAAAGCGTACCCATCAGACGCTCATGACGGCACAGCAGAGCGCGGTGGCACAACTCAAGACGCTCGTCGAAGATCTTCCAGAACTTGTCCATGTCCTGGTGCGAGCTCAGCGCGACATCGGGCAGGTTGATGGTCACAACGCCCTGGTTAAAGCGACCGTAGTACTTGGGCTTGTTCGGGTCATAGTTCAGCGCGTTGGCGACATTGTTAAAGCCGTTGCCCGAGCGGTCGGGTGTCAGGAAGCTGCGGCAACCCATGCAGGTGTAGCAATCGCCGTTGCCGGCGGTCTCGCCCTTAGACAGCTTGAGCTCGCGCATCTTCTTCTCGGAGATGTAGTCGGGCACCATGCGCTTGGCGGTGCACTTGGCAGCCAGCTGGGTCAGGTAGAAGTACGGGGAATTCTCGTGAACGTTATCGTCCTCGAGTACATAGATAAGCTTGGGGAATGCCGGGGTAATCCACACACCGGCTTCGTTCTTAACGCCCTCATAGCGCTGACGAAGCGTCTCCTCCACGATCATGGCAAGGTCGTGCTTCTCCTGCGCTGAGCGAGCCTCGTTGAGATACATAAAGACCGTCACAAACGGCGCCTGGCCGTTGGTGGTCATAAGGGTCACGACCTGATACTGAATCGTCTGGACGCCGCGACGGATCTCGTCACGCAGACGGTCCTCAACGACCTCGCGCACCTTCTCGGCAGATGCCGAAACACCGAGCTCCTCGAGCTCGCGGGCAACCTCGCCGCGAATCTTTTGACGGCTCACCTCAACAAAGGGGGCGAGATGGGTCAGCGAAATAGACTGGCCGCCGTACTGGGAGGAAGCAACCTGGGCGATAATCTGCGTCGCGATGTTGCAGGCAGTCGAGAAGCTGTGCGGCTTCTCGATCAGCGTGCCCGAGATAACGGTGCCGTTCTGGAGCATGTCCTCCAGGTTCACCAGGTCGCAGTTATGCATGTGCTGGGCAAAGTAGTCGGAATCGTGGAAGTGGATCAGGCCCTCATTGTGGGCATCCACGATCTCCTGGGGCAGCAGCACACGCTGAGTCAGGTCCTTGGAAATCTCGCCGGCCATATAGTCACGCTGGACGGAATTGACGGTCGGGTTCTTGTTAGAGTTCTCCTGCTTGACCTCTTCGTTATTGCACTCGATCAGCGACAAAATCTTGTCGTCGGTCGTGTTCTTCTGGCGCTTCAGACTCTGAACATAGCGATAGATGATGTAGTGGCGAGCAACCTCGTAGCAGTCGAGACGCATGATCTCGTCCTCGACCAAATCCTGGATCTCCTCGACCGAAACGGTGTGGCCCGCGTTCTCGCATGCCTCGGCGACGTTTTGTGCCGCGTAAACCACCTGGCGGTCGGTTAGACGAGAGCTCTCCTCGACCTCCAAGTTGGCGGCGCGAATCGCATTGACGATCTTATCGATGTCAAAGACAACCTCGGTGCCGCTGCGCTTGATGATCTTCATCCTCTTGCCTCTTTCGCATCGTAGCCTCATTGCGCTTCAGAGCCAAACGATGCCCGGCAGGGCCTGTCCCTGTCTTGCGGCGCCGTCGCGCAATCTGTGTTCTCGATAAACCATAAGCCTCCATGCGGACATTCCCAGAAGCCGATCAAGCGGCTCAAGGACACGTTCAAAAGAGGCAGTTAAGGTCTTCGTTCTCTGTCCGCCATCTATCATACGACAAAGAGGCATCTATATCCTGTATTCTTTTTTTAGGTCAAACACAACATATAGTGTTTCAGCAGGTCAAAGCAATTAGTCATTTTGCAAACGCATTAAAAATGAAGGGCTCTTGGCAGAGTGCTAAAACGTTATCAGCTCGACTACCTGCACGGCAGTTTTGAAACCCCCTCAACCGCGCCGCTGACAAATCCTACCAAAACCAAGCCGCTCACGCCAAAAGAATCCAAAAGATTATGCTTGACCAACATGTTGCGGTCGAATGCCGGCGGACGGAGCGACAGGACTGCAAACGCTCGGAAGACTACAGCCCCGGCGCCCCGTCCGCCGGCATTCGATAGACGAGGAGCTATTTCTTCTCTTCGCGAGCTATCGTGCGGCCGAGAGCCGCTGTAAAGGGATCGAGCAACACGCCGGCGATAACCACAAAAGCCCATCCCTTTGTGACAAGGCCTGCCCAACGCGCGAAGAACGTACGGCCTTCAATCGTTCCGAATCCTCCCTGGAAGGCAATCTCGCCAAAACCGATTACCATAAAAAGGAGCGTGGCACCGATGACCGTACCGGCGATCTTGTGTGATGCACTCCCCTGCTCAAAACCAAAAAAGTCCAGGCACATACCAACTGTCTTCCCAAACAGCGGAAGCGCGCTCAATACCTCGGCAATCACCGTGGCCACGATGAGCTGTCCCCAAAAACCCGTGGAACTCGTCAGGTCCAAACCGGGCGCCCCTTCAATGATGGGAAGAAACGCGCAGAGCAATAGCGGGTTAAAGAAGCCGTTGAGAATACCGATAACGCGCCTGACAGGTAACTTCACAGCTGTAAACCTTTCAAAGTCATTGATAATCAAAACCACCCCTAAAAGGGGTGGTTTGCTCTTAGGGTATAACCCTTGGATT
>CABQHR010000068.1 GCA_902463875.1 uncultured Collinsella sp. | reverse complement strand
GAAGCAACCGCCAACGAGCAAAAGAAATTCAAGGTCCCGCGCATCCCGGGCGACATCATGATCTATCCCATGATCGTCGGCCTTTTGCTCAACACTTTCTGTCCGCAGGTCTTTGAGATCGGCGGCTTCTTTACGGCTGCCTGCCGCGGTGGCTCCAATACCATCGTCGCTGCGATCCTGCTCTTCGTGGGCGCCGGCATTAGCTTTAAGTCCACGCCAGGCGCCATCAAGACCGGTATCGTCGTGCTGGTCCCTAAGCTTGTGGTGGCAGCCGCGTTGGGCCTGGGCGTCGCGTATTTCTTTAACGACAACTTCCTGGGCCTGAGCTCCGTGTCCATCATCGGCGGCATCACGTTTTGCAACATGGCGCTCTATACGGGCATCATGGGCGAGTTCGGCGATGAGTCCGAGCAGGGCGCCGTCGGTATCCTGTTCTTTACGGCCGGCCCCGCCGTCACCATGATCATCCTCGGTGTCTCGGGCCTCGCCAACATCCCCGTCGGCACCATCATCGGATCTATCCTGCCGCTTGTTATCGGTATGGTTCTGGGCAACTTGTTCCCGTTTACCAAGAACCTGCTGGTCCCCGGTGCCAATCCCGCGATCGCTGTCATCGGTTTTCAGCTCGGTGCGTCCATGAGCCTTTCGAGCTTTATCACCGGCGGCATCTCGGGCATCCTGCTGGGCCTCATCACGCTCTTTATCGTCGGTCCCATTACCTTTGCCTTCGAGCGCCTGTGCGGCGGCAACGGTAAGGCGGCTGTGGCATGCTCCACCATTGCCGGCACGGCTATGACCACGCCGGTCGCCCTCGCCGAGGTCGCCCCGCGCTATGCCGAGCTTGCGCCCACCGCGTATGCGCAGATCGCCACCGCCGTCATCATCACGGCAATCATGGCCCCGATTCTGACCGGCTGGGTCGATAAGAAGTTCTGCCACGGCAAAGAGGATCTGTCGCCCGCCGGTGTCGAAGCCATCGAGGAGGCTGTCGCAACCGATATCGCCGGTGAGTAACGGCCGTTGCCGATAATAGATTCCGGCGTGCAATTCGCGCCGTTCGAGCGTCCGAACGAAAGCTATTTTGCAGTAACGTTCGGGCGCTCTGCTATTATTCCCATTACCCCTGCGGAGTAGGGGGTGTTTGTTGCCCAGACGCGATTCGGGCGATTCTGACCACTTGGATATTGAAGGGATGGCGTCTAGTGGTTAAGGCACTCAAGATCGAGATATTCCTGCTGTGCATGATTATTCTTATCGGGCTTGCCGCACGAAGCCGCCGCTCCTTGTTCTCGAGCACCCAGCAACTTTTGTTTAGCATGCTGGGCTATACGTCTGCTGCCTACATTTTCTTCGATATGATCTGGACGCTCTCGGACGGCGTGAGCACTCCTGTAGGCATCACGGCCAACTGGATTTCCAACGCGGTTTCGTTTTCGCTGTTCGCCATCGCGTGCCTCATTTGGTTTTTCTATTCCGAGACGATGCAGGGCTCACGGCTCCTGACCACGCCCTACAGGGTGGTACTTTTAACGTTGCCAACCGCATTGGTGGTCGTGCTGGCATTTACCAGCTACTGGACGCACACTATGTTCTATATCGATGCGCAGGGCGTATATCGTCGCGGAGCGCTTTATATGATTCAGCCTATCGTGAGCTACTGCTACGTCATATATACGTCCTTGCATGCCTTTATTCAGGCTCGAAAAGTCGAAAGCCTGCAAAAGAAGGCCATTTATCGCACCCTCGCCTTTTTTGCGGTTCCCGCTCTGGTGGGTGGTACCTTCCAGATTTTGTTTTCGGTACCGGGCCTTTGCGTCGGTATAACGCTGAGCATCCTGCTGCTCTACATCATCTACCAGGAGCAGCTGATCTCGACCGACCCGTTGACTGGCCTCAACAACCGCAACCGTTTTGAGACCTATATGCTGTCGCTGTTCTCAAATGTGGATCAGGCCGAAGATGTGTATCTGCTTATGATGGACGCCGACGGCTTTAAGCAGATTAACGATCGCTATGGACATGTGGAGGGCGACCATGCCCTCCAGGTCGTATCTGCTACGCTCAAAGAGGTCTGCTCGGCGTCTGGTGGCTTTATCGCACGTTATGGCGGCGATGAGTTCGTGGTGCTTCAAAAGACGACGGCGGAGCAGGACATCATGGACCTGTGTTCGGCGATTAACGACGAGCTCGCTCGTGCCGAGGTGCCGTATGCATTGCGGATGTCCATCGGTTACGCGCGGGTTGGCGATAGTGTTGATACCTGGCAAGACTTACTTCGCGCTGCCGATGCGGAGCTCTACCGCGTCAAGGCCGAAAAAAAGAAAGCCGGCGTCCAGATACGCTAGAAAAAAGGGGCGCGCGCTGGCGTGCGTGGCGCCCCTCAGCTCATCGATGTACTCCATTAAACTAAAGTATGTGAATCCCCTCTGCTAAATAAGGGCAGTTCGTTAGGCCTTTTTGGGTTTGTTGACGATGATGATGCCGCCGCAGACCAACAGCAGGGCAACGATGACGGTAACGGGGCTCGTGCCAGCGCCCTCGCCGAGCAGCAGCGCGCTCAGCAGCACACCAAAGACGGGATTCATAAACCCAAAGACCGAGACGCGGCTGACGGGGTTGACGGCAAGCAGGCGGGACCACAGCGAGTACGCGACGGCAGAAATAAGTGCCATATAAATGATGAGTGCGATAGCGGGGGCGATTGCGGTGGGGGATAACGTGCCGCCCATTAAAAACCCGATGGCGGTAAGGACCAGACCACCGACTAAAAACTGCCAGCCGGCGAGCAGGACGCCGTCATGCTCGCGCGAGAAGATACCGATGAGGCAGGTCGACAGGGCGCCCGCAACCGTGGAAGCCAAGATAAAGCCCTCGCCGTCGAGCGTAAAGCCAAAGGTGCCATCCGCGCTCGAAAGGTTGACGAGCGCGACACCGGCAAAGCCCAGCACACAGCCGAGCACCTTGGCCACATCGAGCTTTTCGGTGCGAAACGCCAGGGCGGCAAAGAGGATGGCTAGGAAGTTGGCGCTGGCCTCGATGATGGAGCTCGACATGGCGCTGGCGCGCGAGAGTCCCAGGTAGAAAAAGAAGTACTGGCCGATAGTCTGGAAGAGCGACAACGTGAGGATGGGCTTGATGTCGCGCGCTTGCGGAACGAGCGGACGGCGCTGGGCCACACTCATGCCAACAATGACCAGCATGCCGGCAAGGGTGAAGCGCAGACCCGCGAAGAGCAGCTGCGAGGCGCTATCGTGCGCGGGGATGCCAAAGAGCGCATAGCCGATTTTGATGCAGGGGAAAGCCGATCCCCAGAGCGCGCAACAAACAAGGCAGCCCAGGATGAGTCCGGGTAGGGTGGCGAGATACGGCTTGCGGCTTTCCATGGTGTCCTTCCTGTATGCGCGAAGCAAAAAAGAACCCGCCACCGGGTGTGCCGGTGGCGGGTGATGTTACCCGAGGGGATTGTACCCGATGGGAAAGCTTTAGGCGAAGTAGGCTACGCCGCTCTCAAAGATCGGCATGAACTTATCGCCGGGGACATGCTCGGGTACGTTGCGGTACAGGTTGTCGCCGCGACGCTCGGCGTGGCCCATCTTGCCCAGGACGCGGCCGTCGGGGCTCGTGATGCCCTCGATGGCGAGTGCGGAGCCGTTGGGGTTGACGGAAAGATCCATGCTGGGCTTGCCGTCCTCGCCCACGTACTGCGTGGCGACCTGGCCGTTGGCGATAAGCTGGGCGAGCACCTCGTCGTTAGCGACGAAGCGGCCCTCGCCGTGACTGATGGCGACGGTGTAGGGGTCGTCCAGGCTGCACTGCGACAGCCACGGGGACAGGTTGGACGAGATGCGGGTGCGCACCAGACGGCTCTGGTGGCGACCGATGGTGTTGAACGTCAACGTGGGCGCATCGGGCGTGGCGTCGACGATGTCGCCGTAGGGCACCAGGCCGAGCTTGATCAGGGCCTGGAAGCCGTTGCAGATTCCCAGCATCAGGCCATCGCGGGCCTTGAGCAGGTCGCGGACTGCCTCGGTGACCTCGGGAGCGCGGAAGAACGCCGTGATGAACTTGGCAGAGCCGTCGGGCTCGTCGCCGCCCGAGAAGCCGCCGGGGATCATAACGATCTGGCTTGTACGGATGCGGCGGGCAAGCTCGTGGGTGCTCTCGGCGACGGCCTCGGGCGTGAGGTTGTTGATCACGAAGGTGTCGGCCTCGGCACCGGCGGCACGGAAGGCGCGGGCGCTGTCGTACTCGCAGTTGTTGCCGGGGAACACGGGGATGATCACGCGCGGGCGGGCGATCTTGGCGCCGCCGTACACGTGGATATCCTTGGCGCGGAAGTCGATGGTCTCGACCTCGGGGGTCTCGCCGGCGCTGCGGTAGGCGAAGACGCCCTCGATGCCGCTCTCCCAGGCCTCCTGGAGCTCGGCGAGCTCGATGACCTCGGAGCCGGTGTCGATGACATAGCCCTCGACGGTGGTGCCCAGGGGCTCGACGACAACGCCGTCGGCGACCTCGGGCAGCTCGGCATCCTCGGCGAGCTCGACGATAAAGCTACCGTAGAGCGGGGTGAAGACGCTCTCCACGTCCACATCCTCGGCAAGCTCGATACCGATCTGGTTGCCGACGCACATTTTAAAGAGGCTCTCGGCGCCGCAGCCGTAGCCGGGCGTGGAGATGGCCAGGGCGTTGCCGTTGGCGGTGAGCGCCTCGACGGCGTCAAACGCGGCGAGCAGCTGCTGGGCGTCGGGGCGGTAATCCTCGCCGTAGGTGGCGGGGGCGATGCGGACGACGCGGTGCGTGAGGCCCTTGAACTCGGGCGAGACGGCACGGGCGGCCTTACCCACGGCAACAGCGAAGCTGATCAGGGTCGGCGGAACGTTGAGCTCGCCGGCCTCGTCCTCAAACGAGCCGCTCATGGAGTCCTTGCCGCCGATGGCGCCGGCACCCAGGTCGACCTGGGCCATAAGGGCGCCTAGGACGGCTGCCATGGGCTTGCCCCAACGCTCGGCCTCGGTGCGCAGACGCTCGAAGTATTCCTGGAAGGAGAGGTAGGCGCGCTTGTGCTCAAAGCCGGCGGCTACGAGCTTGGCGATGGACTCGACCACGGACAGGTAAGCGCCCGCAAACTGGTCGGCCTCCATCAGGTAGGGGTTGAAGCCCCATGCCATAGCGCTTGCCGTGGTGGTCTCGCCGTCCACGGGGAACTTGGCGACCATAGCCGAGCTGGGGGTGAGCTGCGTCTTGCCGCCAAAGGGCATGAGCACGGTCGCGGCACCGATGGTGGAGTCGAAGCGTTCGGAAAGGCCCTTGTTGGAGGCGACGTTGAGGTCGGTGACCAGCGAGGTCATGCGCTCGGCAAGCGTGGTGCCGGCCCAGCTGGGCTGCCACACGCTGCGGGCGCAGACGTGGGCGACCTGGTGCTTGGGTGCACCGTTGGAGTTGAGGAACTCGCGGGATAGGTCGACGATGGCGACGCCGTTCCAGGCCATGCGCATGCGCGGCTCGGCGGTAACCTCGGCGATAACGGTCGCCTCGAGGTTCTCCTCGGCGGCGTAACCCATGAACTCCTCGACATCACCGTCGGCGACGGCGCAGGCCATGCGCTCCTGGGACTCGGAGATAGCGAGCTCGGTGCCGTCCAGGCCGTCGTACTTCTTGGTCACGGTGTCCAGGTCGACGTACAGGCCGTCGGCAAGCTCGCCTACGGCGACCGAGACGCCGCCGGCGCCAAAGTCGTTGCAGCGCTTGATCAGGCGGCAGGCGTCGCCGCGGCGGAACAGACGCTGCAGTTTGCGCTCGACCGGGGCGTTGCCCTTCTGGACCTCGGCGCCCGAGGTCTCGATGGACTCGGTGTTCTGGGTCTTGGAGGAGCCAGTGGCACCGCCGATGCCGTCACGGCCGGTGCGGCCGCCCAGCAGGATGATTTTGTCGGTGGGGGCGGGGCACTCGCGACGCACGTGGTTTGCCGGGGTAGCGCCCACGACGGCGCCGACCTCCATGCGCTTGGCCACGTAGCCGGGGTGATAGAGTTCGTTGACCTGACCGGTGGCAAGGCCGATCTGGTTGCCGTAGCTGGAGTAGCCGGCGGCAGCAGTGGTCACGAGCTTGCGCTGCGGCAGCTTGCCCTCGAGCGTCTCGGAAACCGGGACGGTGGGGTCGCCGGCGCCGGTGACGCGCATGGCCTGGTACACGTAGCTGCGGCCCGAGAGCGGGTCACGGATAGCGCCGCCCACGCAGGTAGCGGCACCGCCGAAGGGCTCGATTTCGGTCGGGTGGTTGTGGGTCTCGTTCTTAAAGAGGAACAGCCAGTCCTGGTCCTCGCCATCGACATCGACCTTCACCTTGACGGTGCAGGCGTTGATCTCCTCGGACTCGTCGACATCGGTCATGACGCCGGTCTTCTTAAGGTACTTGGCGCCGATGGTGCCCATGTCCATGAGGCAGACGGGTTTGGCGTCGCGACCGAGCTCGTGGCGCATTTCCATGTAGCGGTCGAAGGCCTGATGCACCACGGCGTCGTCGATCGTCACGTCGTCCAGGACGGTGCCGAAGGTGGTGTGGCGGCAGTGATCGGACCAGTAGGTGTCGATCACGCGGATCTCGGTGATGGTGGGGTCGCGATCCTCATCGCGGAAGTACTGCTGGCAGAAGGCGATGTCCGCCTCGTCCATGGCAAGACCGCGCTCGGAGATAAAGGCGGCAAGGCCGGCCTCGTCGAGCTCGCGGAAGCCGTCGAGCACCTCGACGGGCGCAGGCTCGGGGGTCTCCATGTACAGTGTCTTGGGCAGGTCGAGCGAGGCGATGCGCGCCTCGACGGGGTTCACCACGTAGTGCTTGATGGCCTCGACGGCGGCTTCGTCCAGAGCGCCCGAGATCATATAGACCTTGGCGGAGCGCACGGCGGGGCGCTCGCCCTGGCTGATGAGCTGCACGCACTCGCTGGCGGA
This sequence comes from uncultured Collinsella sp., assembly GCA_902463875.1. Taxonomy (GTDB): domain Bacteria; phylum Actinomycetota; class Coriobacteriia; order Coriobacteriales; family Coriobacteriaceae; genus Collinsella. The sequence goes on along the minus strand of CABQHR010000068.1, from coordinate 1,793 downwards.
GTCGGCGCGCTGGTCAAACTGGCCAGGCAGGAATTCGACGGCAAAGACGGCGCCGTCGCTTGCGGGGAGCTCGTCGTAGGTCACATCGACCTGGGGCTCGCTAAAGACGGTCGGCACGCAGGAGCGGAAAAGCTCCTCGTCGATGCCCTCGACGTCGTAGCGGTTGATGATCCTCAGGGCCTCGATGCCCTTGATGCCGAGAATCTCGGTCAGCTCGCCCTTGAGCTGCTGAGCCTCGACGTCGAACCCGGGTTTCTTCTCCACGTAGATACGAGAGACCATTGGTTCCTGCCTTCCTGATCGGTTGGGCGTACGGTACGGTATGCGGCAGCGGTCGGTTTGCGGGGTCTGCCCTGCGGTCGCCTTGAGCCACATGTTTGTAAACCTCACTATGATACGACAGCTCGCGGCGCGTTGAGGACGGCGAGGGTGCTACAGTGAAGCGCAAACAAGAGAAAGGCATCACATGGCATTCGTTTCACTCGCCATCATTGCACTCGTGGCCTTTGCGAGTCCTTTTATCGCCTCGGCGATTCCTGGAAAACCCGTTCCCGAGACGGTCTTTCTGCTCGTGTTCGGCGCGGTGCTGGGACCCCATATGCTCGGCGTCATCCATGTAGATGCCGAGGTCTCGCTGGTGTCCGAGCTCGGTCTGGCCTTTTTGTTCCTGCTTGCCGGCTTTGAGATCGACCCCAAGAGCATCACGGGTGTCGAGGGGCGCTACGGTTTGGCGACGTGGGTCGTCACGTTTGGTATCGCCTGGCTCGCCGTGCGCTTTACCCCGTGGTTCTCGGTCAGCCATTTTGACGGTATCGCCGTGACGCTTGCTCTTACCTCCACGGCGCTCGGCACGCTCGTGCCCATCATGCGCGAGCGCTCGCTTACCGGCACGCGCGTGGGCGACTCGATTCTCGCGTATGGCACCTGGGGCGAACTTGGACCCGTGCTTGCTATGTCGGTGTTGCTGTCTGCCCGCACTGGCATCCAAACGCTCGTAATCCTTGGCTTGTTTGCGGCGGTTTGCGTGTTGCTGGCCGTGGTCCCAAGCCGCTCCAAGCGCGTCGGCAGCCGCTTCTTTGCGTTTGTCGAGGAACGCGCCGATACCACGTCGCAGACCTTCGTGCGCCTGACGGTGCTCATCCTGGTCACACTCGTGGCGTTTTCGGCCGTCTTTGATCTCGACATCGTGTTGGGTTCTTTTGCCGCTGGCTTTGTCTTGCGCTACATCATCCCCGAGGGCAACCATACGCTCGAGACCAAGCTTGACGGCCTGGCCTACGGCTTTTTGATTCCGGTGTTCTTTACCGTGTCGGGCGCAAAGATCGATCTGACGGCCGTGGCATCGCGCCCCGGGCTACTCGTGGGCTTTATCGTGGCGCTGCTGATCATTCGCGCGGTGCCCATTCTTATCTCTATGAGCATTTGTCCTGCGACGCGCGATGTGTCGGCGTACGGTCGCATTACCGTTGCCCTGTACTGCACCACGGCGCTGCCGATCATCGTTGCCGTGACGAGCGTTGCCGTCAACGCGGGCGCGCTGTCGCAAGACATCGCGTCGGTTATGGTTGCCGCCGGCGCCATCACGGTGTTCTTGATGCCGCTGCTCGCGCAGCTCTTCTACCGCGTGGTGGATGCTGCGCCGGTCGCCGCCGTGGCAGAGGTTGCCGAGCGCCCTGCCGAGGCACTCGATATCCTTCGTGCCCATCACGATCTGGCGAGTCTGCTCGCACGAGAGCACGAGCTGCTGACCTCGCATGGCCATGGTCGCGTATTCGAGGGCCTGCCTACGCTCG
>CABQHR010000067.1 GCA_902463875.1 uncultured Collinsella sp. | reverse complement strand
GCCTTGTTGCAGAACTCGGCATCGCACAGGTTGGCGCGGCCCATCATGCAGATGTCGGCGGCACCGTCCTCGATCAGCTCCTCGGCAATCCATGCCTCATTGATGCGTCCGACCGTGGCAACGGGAATGTTGACATGCTTTTTGATCTCGCGCGAGCAGGCGGCGTGTGAGGCCTGCTGGGTGCCGGCGGCGGGAATCGCGGAACCGCGCTTGATGGTGGTGCCGCCCGACACGTGGATCATATCGACGCCGGCCTTCTCCAGGCGACGCGAGACATAGATCATGTCGTTGAGAGTCAGGCCGCCATCGGTGTACTCGTCACCCGAGATGCGGACGTCGATGATAAAGTCCTTGCCACAGCGCTCGCGAATCTCGGCGATGACCTCGAGCAAAAAGCGCATGCGGGCATCGAGCGAGCCGCCGTACTCGTCGGTGCGCTTGTTGTAGAGCGGGGTCAAGAAGCCACCGAGCATGCCGTGGGCGTGTGCCGCATGGACCTCGACACCATCGACGCCGGCCTTCTGCATACGCACAGCGGCGTCGCCAAACTGGTGCGTGAGCTCGTGAATCTCATCGACCGTGATGGGACGCGGCGCCTCACGGGCATAGGACGGGCCCACAAAGGACGGGGCGATGAGGCGCGGCGTGCCCGGAATGTTAAAGGCCATGTAGGCGGGGTGGAAGAGCTGCGGCATGATCTTGCACCCGTACTCGTGGACGGCGGCGGCGAGCTTTTCCCAGCCGGGGATAAACGTGTCGTCGTAGCAGCACATGTCACCCGGCAGATAGGTATAGGTGGGCTCGACCGTCACGACCTCGGTGATGATCAGGCCCACGCCGCCCTTGGCGCGGGCGCGGTAATGGTCGACCAGATCGTCGGTCACATAGCCGTGGTCGGCCAGGTTGGTAGACACCGGCGGCATAAAGACGCGGTTCTTGACCTCGGTCGTACCGACCTTAATCGGGCTAAAGAGCATCGGGTAGGCGGAGAACTCCATACAGGCTTCCTTTCGTTTGAGCCGCGTGGCGGCAGTTGCTAACGTACTTATCGTATCAGTAACCGCGCTGTACCCGACCGTACACGCTCCCCCGGCTTTTACTCAGCCCACAAAAAGTTGCGGTGGAATACGGAGTAGATAAGGCCTTTGACAGCCAAAACAGTCCGTATTTCACCGCAACTGATAAGGGTGGGATGGGTTAGAGGCCCAGGTAGGATGTCATGCCTTCGACGGCGAGCTTGGCGCCGGCCACGGCATGGACTACGGTGAGCGGGCCATTGACCACGTCGCCGGCGGCAAAGACGCCGGGCACGGTGGTCATGCCGTGCTCATCGACCGAAAGCAGGCCGCGATGGTCGGTCTCCAGGCCGCCCGTCGTAAGCACGAGCTTGTCCTTGGGCACCTGCGAGGCCGCGATGACGATGGTATCGGCCGCGGCATGGTCGAGCTCTTCCTCGTAGCCCACCACGTTGTTGTCCTCGTCGAAGATAGCCGTCTCGAACACGGGGCCGTTATCGTCGATAGCGCAGATGGCCTTGCCGCACACGATCTCGGCTCCGTCGAGCTCGGTCAGCTCGACCTCATCATCGATGGCAGAGATGTGGCGCGAACGGGCATACACGGTGACCTTGCGAGCACCCGAGCGCAGCGCCGTGCGGGCCACATCCATGGCGACGTTACCGGCACCGATAACCGCCACGTTCTGTCCGATCGCCACACTCGTGGGATCGACCAGATAGTCGATGCCAAACAGCACGTTGCCGCGCGACTCGCCGGGAATCCCCAGCTTGCGGGCGCGCCAAGTGCCGGTGCCCACAAAGACCGCGTCATAGCCGTCGCGCAGCAGATCGTCGATATGCAGCGCGCCGCCGATGGTGGTCGAGGGACGCACGCGCACGCCGAGCGAGCACATCACGTGGCGGTACTTTTGCACCAGCGAGCGCGGCAGACGGAACTCGGGGATGCCGTACTCCAGCACGCCGCCGATCTCGGGGCGCTGCTCAAACACGGTGACCGCGCAGCCCAGCTGGGCCATCTTGATAGCCACGGTAATGCCGGCAGGGCCCGAGCCGACCACGGCGACCTGCTTGCCGCACGACGGCGCAGGCTTCCACTCCTTGCGGTCGAGGTACGCCGTGGAGATATAGTTCTCGATGCTCGAGAAATGCACCGGCGTGCCCTTGCGACCCTGGACGCACGAACCCTCGCACTGGCCCGAATGGTTGCACACCATGGAGCAGACCGCGCTCATCGGGTTGTTCTGGAACAGCAGCTCGCCCGCTTCCTCCAGACGACGCTGCTTAAACAGATCGATGACCTGCGGAATAGGCGTCTGCACCGGGCAGCCCTTGATCTGGCAGAACGCCCTTTTACAACCCAGACAACGATTTGCTTCCTCGACAATGTGGATAGCCACGCGATTCCCCTCTGATTCGCATCAACACAATAGCGGGCAGTTCCAGATGCTGCCCAGTACCGGCAAGCCGACCGCCCGTAGCGACCGTCTGCCACGCTACATCTCTCGATGCGCGCCTTCGCAACGGGCAGACATGCGCTCAAGTGTCGTCAGGCAACCGGCCGCCGTCGCCGGCACGCTGTTCTCGACCACACACGGAATGCCCGGACAGGCAGCGGCGGCCCAGGCAACGACAGGCTCAAAGTCATAACGGCCCGTCTCCCCCACACCGTGGCACACCAGGCGCGAGCCCGTGCCGTCGCACCAGCCGGCCTCGTCCTCGTTGTTCACGACCTCGTAGTCCTTGGCATGCAGCACGCGAACCTTGCTGCCGCACAGATAGAGCATGCGCGAGGTAATCTCCTGCGCCTCGTCGACAACGCTCGGATGCAGCAGCGACACCGGATCGTAGATCACGCCGAGCGCCGTGCTCGGAACACGCTCGAGCACCTCGCGGCAACGCTCCGGCGTATTGACCGTCTCGTTCCAACCCGGCTCAATCAGGATCTGCCCGCCCAGCGCCTCGGCACGAGTGCAAACATACTTGAGCCCGTCCACAAATGCGTCGAGCGCCTCGTCGGTCATGCGATCGTCCGCCACAGCGTTCTGCACGTTAGGACGACCGGTCTCGGTACCCACCGGACAGCCGCCGAGCATCTTGGCAAAGTTCAGGCATGCCTCGTACTCGGCATAGTTATCCATGAGCTGCTGGCGATCGGGGGTCGCCAGATTCTTATAACAACCGAACACAGCGACCGAGACGCCCGCCTCGTCGAGTACCGCACGCAGGTGGTCGGCAAGCTCGCGCGTCAGGCCCAAACGGTTGATGCCCATCGACTTATAGAGTACCTTGCTCGGGAGCTGGATGCACGAAAAGCCCAGCTCGCCCGCCATGCGAATGCGCTCCTCGACCGTTCCCTGCGGAAGGTCGTGCAGGCGCACGCCCGGAGTAATAGCCCCCACGCTATTCACACCCCTTGCAAGCGTTGATGCCCGGCGTGTAGCCGCCAAACGGGTCGTCGATGGAGCACACGCCCGAAGGGGCGAGCGGATCGCGCTTACCGGCCAACTTGTCATGATGCATGGTCTCGATATAGGCGAGCACCAGCGGCGCCACGCCCTTCGCGTCGTTTTTGACGACGGGCTCGCTCATGTAGTAGCCAAACGTGCCCTCGCGGTGCGCGGTGTTGCCAAGACCCGCCACCAGGCAGATGTTGTCGAGCGCCAGCTGTCCGTCGCGCTCGGACAGGCACGTATCGCAGATGCCATCAAAAGCGCGACGGCCGTACTGGTAGTAGCGCTCGCCCAGCACGCCCAGGCGCACGCCCTTCATGATGGCGTTGGCAAAGATGGCGCTGCCCGACTCCTCCAGATAGTTGGGGGCGATGTTGGGCAGGTTGATGACCTGGTGCCACATGCCGGTCTTCTCGTCCTGATACGGCAGCATGGCGTCGATCAGATCGTGGAACATCTTGCGGATCTCGTCCTTCTCGGCCGACATCGAGGGCGGCATGAGCTCCCAGGTATCGATGAGCGCCATGGCAAACCAGCCCTCGGCGCGCAGCCAGAAGTTGGCCGAAAGGCCGGTGACGGGATCGCACCAGAACTGCTTGCGGCTCGCGTCGTAGGCGTGATAGTACAGGCCGTTGAGGGGGTTGCGCATCAAATCGTGCACCACTTGGAACATATGGAAGCTATCCGAGCAGGCACGGCGGTTGTGGAAGCTCAGCTCGTATTGCATGTAGAACGGCTGGGCCATATACATACCGTCGAGCCAGATCTGGTTAGGATAGACAGCCTTGTGCCAAAACACGCCCTCTTTAGTGCGCGGCTGGGTCTCGAGCTGACGATAGATGGTATCCATGGCGGCACGGTACTTGGGCTTGCCCACCAGGTCGTAGAGTTTGTAGAGGGTTTTGCCCGCGTTGACGTTGTCGAGGTTGTACTCCTGGGGATCGTAATGCTTGATGGTGCCGTCATCCTGGACAAAGAAGTCGATATAGTCGTCGGCGAAGGTCAGGTAACGCTGCTCGCCGGTGATCTCGTACAGCTCGATGAGTGCCTTGATCATGCAGCCGTCAATGTAATTCCAGGTGTTCTCCTTGCCGGCGCGAAGCTTTTCGATATTCCAGGCCGGCGCCTGAGGCGTAGAGGTCTCGATCAACTGCTCGATATAACGGTCCAGAATCTGATTGCAACCCATTGCTGTCCCCTCTGACGTTATTGATGGGTGAACGTTTCCCCTAGTGTAACGCGAACGGGGATTATAGGGTGAACGTTAACCCTATAATCCCCGTGAACGGCAAACTTTTAACGGCAAACGGCGGTGAGGCCCGCAGCGATGCGATGCGCCAGGCGCTCATAGCCGGCAGGGCTGTAATGCAGACCGTCCGGCATGTAGAGCTCGCGGTGCTCCGGCAAAAACGGGCTGATGCCGCTTTGCGCATACAGGTCGATCACCGGCACCGAGTAGCGATCGCAGACCTCCAGCATCGCGCGCACATAGGCGTCTTGCGTCAGGCCCAGATGGTTGGCCTCGTTGCTTGCCGGGATATCCTTCTCGTGTTTGCCGCTCGTCTTGCACGGCGTCATAAACACCAGCTTTGCCTGAGGCGAGCGCGCCGTGATGGTGCGGATCAGGTAGTCGAGCGCACCGTAGAACTCGTGCACGTCCGTGCTGCCCAGCTCTCCCAGCGGCACGTTACGGCTAAAGTCGTTAACGCCGCCAAAGACGATGCAGATATCTGCCGTGTGATCGATGCCGTCCAAGCGCTCGACAAACGAATCGCTACGGTCGGCCTTGACGGCAATACGCGAACCCTTAATACCAAAGTTCTCGATCGTAGCGCCGCCCAGCAGCGCACCCAGGTGCGAAGTCCAGGAGATGTCGTTGCCTCCCCCGCCGCATCCGTTATCGCCCCAGGTGGTCGAATCGCCAAAGCAGCAGATGGTCGATTCGCTCAAGTTTTTCGTTTCCATATTCTTCTCCTCACCCGCACACCGGCGGTCATACAGGTACATACCGTTCATTCGCAACATCCGAGGGGCTATGCGTGGGCGCATTCCGCAACTTGCGAATCGAGCCATTCGATATCCTCGGCAAGATGCGCCACGCCCAGGTGGTGTCCACCCGGGCAGACCTCGTGCAGAAGGTTTTCGTCCTTGCCCAGCAGCGCGTAGGCGTCGCGAACGATATCGAGCTGCTCGTCTACGTTCGCAAGCCCGCGGGCGCCGTTGAGATGGTCTTTCTCGCAGCTCTGAACCAAGAGCGGCCGTGGCGCGATAAGCGAGGCAATGTCGCCCATGTCGAGCAGACGCCAGAGTCCAGGCGTGTAATTGCAGCTGCAATTGCCGTTGAGGTGCAGTAGCGAATCATCAACGCCGTACAGATAGCCCGAGACAAACGCCTTGCGCACGCGCGGGTCGAGCGCCGCCAGGTACAGCGTCATGTATCCGCCGCCCGAAAAGCCAAAGCAACCCAGGTCGTCCATGGCAATGTCGCCTCGCGCCTCCAGGTAGTCGATCAGGCGCATGTTGTCCCAGGCGTTGAGGCCCGCAACGGTAAGACCCAGCGGCTCGGCCATGCGCGCCTGGTTTAGACACGTACCGCGCAGGAAGCTGTTCTCGTCGTCGCCCTGGCCCTTCCAATCGCGACGGTATCCCCAACCGCGAGCATCGGGGCAGACGGCCACATAGCCCATGCGCGCCAGACGCAGACCGTAGTCGTAGTTGAACTTACGCACGGCGTCGTCGACCGCCGGCACGCCCGTCACACCCGCAACACTTGCGGCTCCGGCGCCCTGGTGGCCATGCGGGCAGATATAGCAGCGCTTGCGGCCGTGCGCATCGAGCTTGGGCGCCTGCGGCTCCAGTAGGTAGAACGGCATCCAAACGTTGTGCTCCACCTGCAGCATCGCATGGGTGCGCACGATACCGCCGGCAATCTGCACCCGATCGAGCTCGCGTACCTCAATCGGCACGCGATCCATAAGCGATAAGCCCAACAGGTCAAACAGCCGAGCCCTCGTCGCAATCTGCCATGCTTCAAAGTCACCGGGCGTCGCGCCCTTAAACGCGGCAGAGCGGCCTTCACGCTTAAGACGGTCGCGAAACGCCGGTTCGTCCTCGTAATAGGTGTCGATATGCATCGTGCGACCGTTATCGGAAAGACTGACGGTCTCCACAGCATCGCCCGTGCCGCCCTCGGGGTCCCAGTCGTCTGCACCGGCAAGCACCTGCTCGCGGGCGTACCGGGCAGTGGCTGCAGCATCAAGCTCGCGGGCCCATGGCACCCAGCCGGCAGTATCGCCCGCCGGGCCGTGCAGGATTGCGCCGGCGTAGCATGCCCTCTCGTGCGCCGCCGGCTTATTCCAATCCCACCAACCTTCGCACTTGATGTGTTGCCCCAGCCAGCAATCGATCAACACGGTCTGGGCCCATTCGCGCCAAGGACGACCCAGGTAGACCGAATCCGGCGCCACGTCCTGCGGAGCCGTAAACGAGCAGCCGTGGAACACAAAACCGTACGGCTCCCCCTCGGGCGTCGACGCCGCCGTCACATAGCCGTTCACGTCCATATTGCGGTTGAGCGAGCGGATCTCGCACCCCTCAAAATAGGCACGCGCGCAGCCAAAGATAAAGTCAACGTCGCCGGCGATAAGGCAGCGACGATAGTACTGCCGGCCCACGCGGCGTGGCGCAAACTGCTTGGGGCCGATAAACCCGCCCGGCTTTACCTCGCGCGGCGGCAGCGGACCCGCAAACAGCGTGTCCTGGTGGCCCGTAATGCAGCAGGCGTCGACCACCAAACGGTCGCCGTCGGCATACAGGGCAATCGCCTGCCCCACCTCGCGACCGTCGCCGGCATCGTTGACGATCGTGAGGTTCTCAAGCCGCACGTCGTCGGCATCGACTAAAACGGTATAGGTCCTAAACGTGCCGAGCGTGCCGTCGACACCCGAACCATCCTTCGAGGGCATCTTGGCACCCAGGCTGCCCACGATGCGCACGCTGTCAGCCGTCTCGCCCACCAGCGTCACATGCGGCCGACGAATCTCGACCCGCTCGCGATACTCACCCGGATCGACGTGAATCATCACCGGTTGCTCGGCATCCGGATAGAGCTGATCGGCTGCCGCCAAGGCCTCGGAAATGCTGCGGTATGCCCCCGCACGCTCGGTCGATACTTCAAAAACTTGTTCTTCAATCATCATCAGTCGCTACGCCCTTTCATCGCAAACCGTCTACGCTGCAGTTCCGGCATATAAAGAGCACGTGCGATGGGTCGGGAAGGCCCCGTCCATCGCACGTCGCAACATGCCGGATTCGATTGTTTAGGAGCAGACGCTTACGCGCGCACAACCTTGTCGACGTTTTGGAGCTGCAGCTCCTCGCCGTCCTGGCCTTCGATGCTCACATTTTGCAGATCGAGCACCTTGACGTTTTGCGCGATGATGCCCTGGCGCACCATGGGCTCCACGCCGCAGGCCATGGCCGGCACAAAGGGCTCGGCATCGGCGGCAAAGGTCACATGGACATCCTGGAACGTCAGGCGCGTCACCTTGCTCTCGGGAAGGCCCGTGATATAGGCCGCGGCCGCATGGCAGTTGGTGGCCTCGATATCGCAAAACGTCGTGGCGCCAAAGCCGGGCGTACGGTCGTCGACGGGCAGCGCCTCGCGAGACTGCACGTAGTCGGTCTTGCCGTCCTTGTCGCAGAAGTAGAACGAGTTGACCACGAAGGGCGTGAGCACCTTATCCATGCGAATGTGCTCGAAGGTGATGCCCTCGTTGACGGCGTCCTTGCCGCGACCACGACGGGTCTTGACGCGCAGGCCGCGGTCGGTGCGCTCAAAGAGGCACTTGCTCACGGTGAGGTCCTTGATGCCGCCGGCGGCCTCGGATCCCAGCACCACGGCGCCGTGGCCGTCGTGCATGTAGCAGTGCGAGATCAGCACGTCGTGCGTGGCGGGACGGAGCTCGGGCTCAATGCCCAATTTGCCGCTCTTGATGGCGATGCAGTCGTCGCCCACCGAGAACTGGCAGCCAAGGATGCGGACAAAACCGCAGCTCTCGGGATCGAAGCCGTCGGTGTTGTGGGAGTTCTTGGGACCCTCGATGGACAGGCACAGGGCATCGACGTGCTCGCACAGAATGGGATGGATATTCCACGCCGGGCTGTTGCGCACGGTAAAGCCGGCAAGGCTCACGTTTTCGCACTCGGACAGGAAAATCATGCGCGGGCGGGCGACCTCGCGGCCCTCCTCGGGACGGAAGATGTTCTTAAAGTCCTTGTTCCACCAGTTGTCCTCGGCAAAATCGGTCTGGCCGTC
>CABQHR010000066.1 GCA_902463875.1 uncultured Collinsella sp. | reverse complement strand
TTCCCCGGCTGGCTCGTGGTGGCCTCCGGCTTTGTGATCATGGCCACGTGCTACACGATTTTCGTTAACTGCATGAGCCTGTTTCAGCCGCTCATCGTAAGCGACCTGGGCATCACGCTTGCGCAGTACAACATCTCCAATGCGATCTCCACGGTGGTGAGCGTTATCGGATCGCTTGTCATTGGCCATGTTGCCGACAAGGTTAGTGGTCGCGTTTTGGGCTCCCTAACCGTTATCGCTACCTCGGCGGTGCTCGCGGGCATGAGCTTTGTGGGTGAGCTTTGGCAGGTCTACGTGCTCTTTGCCGTTTCGGGCTGCTTCGCTGTGGCCTCGACCCGTCTGCTCATTAGCCTGGTGACCGCCAACTGGTTTACCGCCAAGCGCGGCCTTGCCATTTCCATCGCACTTTCGGGTTCGGGCTTTGGCGGCGCTATTCTGTCTCCCATCGTGAGCTCGCTCATCGTGAGCGTTGGCTGGCGTTCCGCCTTCCTGGTGCTCGCGGCTATCTGCATGGTGGCGGCGCTGCCCATCACGGCCTACTCCTTCCGCACCAAGCCTTCCGAGATCGGCCTTAAGCCGCTCGGCGAGAACCCGGGCGATCCGTCCGTCTCGACGGCTGGCGACAAGGACGAGCACACGGCGCCCGAGGTTAGCGTCGGCTGGTCTCGTATCAAGAAGAGCCCGGCGTTTTGGCTGCTTGTCGTCGCCTTCCTCTTTATGGGCTTGGTCAATGGCGCCATCCTGCCCAACCAGGTTACCAACATGACGAGTGTTACCGTCAACGGCGCCAAGATCGTCACGGGCGGCCACGATCCCATGTGGGCAGGTACCGTGCTTTCGGCCTACATGGTCACCGTCGTTATCGCCAAAATTTCGCTCGGTGCGATCTATGACCGCTTTGGCCTGCGCTTTGGCAATATCCTTGGCTCCGTTGCGTGCATTATCGCCTGCGTGGCGCTGTGTTTCCCGACGACGGACCTCGGTCCTATTGTCGCCGCTGTGAGCTTTGGTGTTGGAACGTGCATGGGCACCATCACGCCTACCATCGCCGCGTCCAAGCAGTTTGGCATGGCCGACCTGGGTAAGGTCACGGGCACCATTACCTCGCTCGAGATGGTCGGCGGCACCGTGGGCGCCATTGTCTCGGGCGTGCTGTTCGATGCCACGGGCTCCTTTGCGAGCACCTGGATTGTGTGCCTGGCGTGCTCCGTGGTCATGCTCGTGTTCCTGCTGGCGTCCGAGCCCATCGCTGCCAAGCTGCGCGCGAGCGTGGCAGGGGAGTAGGTAGGCCAAAGCGCATCGCCGCTTGTCCGCTTCGTCCGTGGCTACCGCGGCGGTGCGTCTGGCCGAACGAGTTCCCATACCCTCGTTCGGTCAGACGCGCCGCCGCGTTGCTGCTTTGTGCCGTATAATGTCCACTACCTATGACGCGATACAAAAGAAAGGTGTTTGCCCATGCAGGCACAGAAGGCGGAGGGAACCCGCGACCTTATCGGCGCCGAGATGCGCGCCTGGCAAAAGATGCAGCAGATTGCGGCCGGCGTGTTCGAGCCGTTTGGCTTTAAGCCCATCGAGACGCCCGCGATCGAGCAGGTGGACGTCTTTGTCCACGGCATCGGCCAGTCGACCGACGTCGTTCGCAAGGAGATGTTCCGCGTCTTTAGCGGCGCCAACCTGGAGCGCGTCTTTACCGAGGGCACCGACACCAAGCTCAAGCCCAAGCAGCGCCTGGCGCTTCGCCCCGAGGGCACGGCTGGTGTGGTGCGCGCCGTCGTGGAGAACAATCTGGTGCCCCAGGGCTCCACGCCGTTTAAGGCGTACTACGCCGAGGCCATGTTCCGCGGCGAGCGTCCCCAGAAGGGTCGCCTGCGCCAGTTCCACCAGGTAGGCATCGAGTGGCTCGGCGCTCCCGATCCGGCGGCAGACGCCGAGTGCATCATCATGCTCATGGAGTTCTACAAGCGCCTGGGCTTCGATCTTTCCAAGCTCCGTCTGCTCATTAACTCGATGGGCGACGCTCAGTGCCGTCCGGCTTACCGCGAGCAGGTCAAGCAGTTTATCCTCGATCACGCTGACGAGATGTGTGACGAGTGCCGCGAGCGCGCCGAGCTCAACCCGCTGCGTGCCTTCGACTGCAAGAACGACCACTGCCGCGAGATCATGGCCGACGCGCCGCTGATGGGCGACAACCTGTGCGACGAGTGCCGCGAGCACTACGAGCAGGTCAAGCGCTATCTGGATGCCGCCGGTATCGAGTATGTCGAGGATCCCACACTGGTGCGTGGTCTGGACTACTACACCCGTACCGTCTTTGAGGTCGAGGCTCCCGGCGCCGGTGTCGGCTCCATTGGTGGCGGCGGTCGCTATGACGGTCTGGTCGAGCTCGAGGGTGGCAAGCCCACGGCGGGCGTCGGCTTCGCTGTCGGTTTTGAGCGCGCCCTGCTGGCCCTGCAGGCCTTTGGTAACGACTTGGGTGCCGAGGAGGCCCCGTGCGTCTACGTCGCCAATGCCGGCAAGGAGCTGCGCCAGAACGTCTTTGCCATCACGCAGGAGCTTCGCGCCGCTGGCATCGTGACCGAGGCCGACTACCAGGGTCGTTCGCTCAAAGCTCAGTTTAAGCAGGCCGACAAGGTTGGCGCCAAGCTCATTTTGGTCCTGGGTGGCGACGAGCTTGCCGCCGGCAAGGTCAAGGTGCGCGACATGGAGAGCCATGAAGAGGTCCTTGCCGATCTGGCCAACGTCGTCGAGGCGGTTCGCGAGCGCCTGTAGCGCATCATTTTGAGCTGCGGGTCCGCTTGAGTGTCTCGTCCATTGCGAGCGATTGTTACGGGGGTGTTTCGCATTTATGCGGAATGCCCCCGTTTGTGTATGCCGTCCACCGAGAAATACGACCATTTAGAGCAAAAACCCTTGCAATGCAGAAAATACTTTTGTGTGGTAAAGCGCAATCAGTGTCGAAAGTATTTCGCAAGCGCCTATAATGAATACCGCATGTTACGTGCATAGAAGGAGGAATGGGAGGAAACGTGGCTGAGAACCTAAGCAACCAGTCTGTACCCGAAGCCGCGGCGCGCGTCGCTGCCGTGGTCAACCGCCTCGTTAACCGAATCGGCTCGAATGCCGAATCCAAGGAGCGTCTCGCTGAGATCGAGATCCCCGAGGAGCTGCGCGACAATCTGGCGCTGTTCTTGCGCCTGGAGCGCCGTGTGCTTAGCGAGTATGATCCCGAGATCGCGGACCTGTTCGACAAGATTTTGACAGCCGAGATTGTGGCCAACGCCGGAAACCCCGGCACCCGTGCTGCCGACGAGTCCGTCGACGAGCAGGGCGTGCCCACTGCCGATGAGCCCACCGCCGTGGCGTTTCGCGAGGTCGTTGATCTGATCGACAGTCTGCCGCTCGATAAGCAGCAGGTTATCGTCCGCGCCTTTACGAGCTTCTTCCATCTGGCAAACCTGTCGGAGGAGAACTACCGCGTGGCGCAGCTGCGCGAGCGCGAGGCCGGCGCATCGACCGATACCGAGGTCGATCCCGCCAACGAGCTCACCGTCGCCTATCACCAGTTGGTAAACGAGATGGGTGTCGAGGGCGCCAACGAGCTGCTCGACAAGCTGGAGTTCCACCCTGTCTTTACCGCACATCCCACCGAGGCCCGTCGTAAGGCCGTCGAGGGCAAGATTCGCCGTATTTCCAACCTGCTGGAGGAGCGTCCGCGCCTGGGCGGCTCCGACCTGGTGGAGAACGAGCGCCATATGCTGCAGGAAATCGACGCCCTGGTGCGTACGAGCCCCATCGCGCTCAAGAAGCCCACGCCGGTCGAGGAAGCCGATACCATCATCGACATCTTCGATAACACGCTGTTCGACGTCATCCCCGTTATCTATCGTCGTTTTGACGACTGGGTGCTGGGCGACAAGGCGGGTACCGTGCCGCCGCTGTGCCCGGCGTTCTTCCATCCCGGCAGCTGGATCGGTTCCGACCGCGACGGTAACCCCAACGTCACCGCCAAGGTGAGCCGTGAGGTCGCCGCCAAGTACTTCACCCACATGGTGCTCAAGCTCGAGGACAAGTGCCGCCGCATCGGCCGCAACCTCACGCTCGAGGCCACCTACAGCAAGCCGTCTGCCGAGCTCATCAACCTGTGGAACCATCAGGTCGAGATGAGCACCCAGTACACCGCACGCGCTGAGCTGATCTCCGAGCACGAGCCGCATCGCGCCGTCATGCTCGTCATGGCCGACCGTCTGAACGCCACCGTGCGTCGCATCACCGACACCATGTACCACAGCGCAGACGAGTTCTTGGATGACCTGCGTGTCGTTCAGCGCTCCCTGGCCGCCTGCGGTGCCGTCCGTGCTGCCTACGGCCCGGTCCAGACCATCATCTGGCAGGTCGAGTCCTTCGGCTTCCATATGGTCGAGATGGAGTTCCGTCAGCACTCCGTGGTGCACGCCCGCGCCCTCAAGGATATTCACGAGAACGGTATCCATGGCGACCTGCAGCCCATGACGCGCGAGGTCATCGACACCTTCCGCGCTATCGGCTCCATCCAAAAGCGCTACGGCAAGAAGATGGCGCACCGCTACATCATCTCGTTCACCAAGAGCGCTCAGCATGTGGCCGACGTCTTTGAGCTTGCCCACCTGTCCTTTGCACACGAGGAGGATGTCCCCGAGCTCGACGTGATCCCGCTGTTCGAGCAGCTCGAGGACCTCGAGGGCTGCGTCGACGTGCTCGACCAGATGCTTACGCTGCCCGTGGTGCAAAAGCGCCTTGCCCAGACTAACCGCCGCATGGAGGTCATGCTGGGCTACTCCGACTCCTCCAAGGATGCCGGTCCTACCACGGCTATGCTCGCGCTGCACTCCGCGCAGGAGCGCATTGCCAAGTGGGCCGAGAAGAACGATATCGACCTGGTGCTCATGCACGGTCGCGGCGGTGCCGTGGGCCGTGGCGGCGGCCCGGCCAACAAGGCCGTGCTGGCGCAGCCCAAGGGTTCGGTCAACTGCTTCTTTAAGCTCACCGAGCAGGGCGAGGTCATCTTTGCCCGTTACGGCAACCGCACGCTGGCTCAGCGCCATGTTGAGTCCGTTGCCGCCGCAACGCTTTTGCAGTCGGCCCCGAGCGTCGAGAAGACCAACACCGAGACCACGCAGAAATTCTGGGATATGGCCGAGAAGCTCAACGCCGCAAGCCACGAGCGCTATCTGGACCTGCTGAACACCGAGGACTTTACACCGTGGTTCTCGACCGTGACGCCGTTGACCGAGGTCGGTCTGCTGCCGATCGGCTCACGTCCCGCCAAGCGCGGCCTGGGCGCCAAGTCGCTCGACGACCTGCGTACCATTCCGTGGATCTTCAGCTGGAGCCAGGCACGCATTAACTTGGCCGCTTGGTACGGCCTGGGCACCGCCTGCGAGCAGTTGGGCGACCTTGACCAGCTCAAGGCTGCCTACCAGGAGTGGCCGTTCTTCCGCACCTTTATCGACAACATCGAGATGTCGATCGCTAAGACCGATCAGCGCATCGCCAAGATGTACCTGCACCTGGGCGATCGCCAGGATCTGTCCGAGAAGGTCTTCACCGAGATGCAGCTCACCCGTAAGTGGGTCCTTGCCATCGTCGGTGACGAGTGGCCGCTACAGCGCCGCCGCGTGCTTGGCTGCGCTGTCCGCGTGCGCAACCCCTACGTCGACGCCCTGTCCATCGCCCAGGTCCGCGCCCTTCGCGAGGTGCGTATGAACCAGGACGAGATGGCGGAGGAGAAGAAGGCCGAGTACATGAGCCTGATTCTTTCGACTGTGACCGGCGTCTCGGCAGGTTTGCAGAACACGGGGTAATCGATAGCCCTGTGGCTCTCACCGGGACCCGATGGGTTTCCCTCTGAATGCGTCCTCGCACTTGAAGCCCCCTTATCCTGCTCCTTCGGAGCTGCGGATAAGGGGGCTTCGTGCTGCGGAATGCATTCAGAGGGAAACCCGTCGGGTCCCTTCGTCCTCGGTCTTCAGGGATTGGGGGCTGATGAGAATAAAGTGCGCTTCTCGCCTTACGACTGTAGCGGTCGCGGTCCCCTTTGGGATCGCGGTCGTTTTGTTGTGGGTCAAATATGAACGTTGTGTTAATGAGTCGGTGGACGGTGGTGTTTTTCGGTGAGCGGCGTATCCTTCCAACGGTTTATCTAGTGTGTCAGTTGAAAGGAAGAGGGCGCTCATCATTGTTTGAATGTGAACTGCCGTTTGACCACAAAACGTTGCATCTGGAGCTCGAGGATAAGAACTTCGCGGGTGTGATGGAAGGTCATCAAAACGAGTTTAAGACTACAAAATCTCAGGAAGAGCTGGTAGAGGAGTCACTTGCCAACCCTTATGGCTCGCCTTCGCTCGAGGAGCTTTGTGCTGGCAAGAAGGATATCGTCATCATTAGCTCCGACCATACGCGTCCCGTTCCCTCGCGTGTGACGATGCCTATTCTGCTGCATCACATCCACGCTGCCGCTCCTGAGGCACGTGTGCGCATCCTGGTCGCGACCGGCATGCATCGCCCCTCGACGCACGAGGAACTCGTTAACAAGTACGGCGAGGAGATCGTCGCTAACGAGGAGATCGTCATGCATGTCGCGACCGACGACAGCATGATGAAAAAGATCGGCACCCTGCCTTCTGGTGGCGAGTGCATCATCAACAAGATTGCCGCCGATTGCGATCTGCTGCTTGCCGAGGGCTTTATTGAGCCGCACTTCTTTGCCGGTTTCTCTGGTAGCCGCAAGTCCGTCCTGCCTGGCATCGCCAGCTACAAGACCATCATGTACAACCACAACGGTCAGTTTGTGAACGATTCCCACTCGCGTGCCGGCAACCTGTGCCACAACCACGTGAGCGAGGACATGTTCGCCGCCGCCGAGATGGCTCACCTTGCCTTTGTGCTCAACGTTGTGCTCAACGGCAAGCACGAGGTCATTGGCTCCTTTGCCGGCGACATCCACAAGGCGCACGAGGCTGGCTGCGAGTTCGTGAAGAGCCTTGCCGGCGTTGAGCCCGTTGAGTGCGAGATCGCCATCACCACCAACGGTGGCTACCCGCTCGATCAGAACATCTATCAGGCCGTGAAGGGCATGTGCGCTGCCGAGGCCACGCTTCCCGAGGGCGGCGTGATCATCGACGTCGCCGGTTGTGCCGACGGTCACGGTGGCGAGGGCTTCTATCACAACATCGCCGATAACGATCCGGCTGAGTTCGAGCGCGCCTGCATCGACCGTCCCAAGGACGAGACCCTGCCCGACCAGTGGACGAGCCAGATCTTCGCCCGTATCCTGGCACATCACCCCGTGATCATGGTTACCGACCTGTGCGATCACCAGATGATCAAGGACATGCACATGACGCCGGTCAACACTATCGAGGAGGCGCTCAAGCTCGCCTTTGAGATGAAGGGTGCCGATGCCAAGGTTGCCGTTATTCCCGATGGCCTGGGCGTTGTCGTCGCGCAGCACTAGCGCGCGGCCTAAACGAATCGTTTTTAACCGACAAGAAAGATAAGGTTTTATGCTTACCAAACTCCTCTGCGAATTCGGCGCAACTGCCCTCATGATCGTCTTTGGCGTGGGCGTGCACTGCGATACCGTGCTCAAGGGCACCAAGTATCAGGGCTCCGGCCATATGTTTGCCATCACCACCTGGTCTTTTGGCATCTCGGTCTGCCTGTTTGTCTTTGGCGGTGCCGTGTGCATGAACCCCGCCATGGTGCTTGCCCAGTGCATCGTCGGCCTGGTGCCGTGGAGCAGCTGCATCCCCTTCATGATTGCCGATATGCTCGGCGGCTTTGTGGGCGCCGTAATCGCTTGGCTTATGTATGCCGATGAGTTCAAGGCTTCCGAGGGCGTCGTCGACCCCATTGCCCAGCGCAACATCTTCTCGACCAACCCCACCACCGAGGGTACGAACTATGTCCGTAACTTCTTCTGCGAGGCTATCTGCACCTTCGTGTTCATCAGCGCTATCCTTGCTGCTGCTAGCCGCGCCGGCGAGAACGTTCTGATGCTCGCAATCTGCGTCGGCCTGATCGTTTGGGCCGTTGGCATGGGCATGGGCGGCATCACCGGCTTCGCCATGAACCAGGCTCGTGACCTTGGTCCTCGCATGGCCTATCAGGTGCTGCCGATCAAGAACAAGGCTGATAACAACTGGAAGTACGGCCTGCTCGTTCCTGGCATCGCTCCGTTTGTCGGTGCTATCTTGGCTGCACTGTTTGTGCATGGTTTCTTGGGCATGTTCTAGTCGAAGGACGGCTCTATAAGGTCCGGGCTCGGTAAGGGTTAACTTCCCAACGCGTCCTCGGACATGCAAAAAGGCTCGCTGCGCACTTTGTGCGGCGAGCCTTTTTGCGTCCTGCGGAATGCGTTGGGAAGTTAACCCTTACCGAGCCCTAGGCATTCTTGGCTGTATTCGTACAAGCAACCCAACATATATATCTGAAATTGGATGGGAGGGGCTTGTTGCTGGTAGGGGCGTTGAAGCGCGAGTGACACTTTGGGATGCGTGGCGCCCTGGGTTGGGGCGATGCTTTGGGATGAGCTCCTTACTTAGTTGAAGAGGGGTTTTATGGCTGATAGGTAGTCTTTGGCTACGTCCTCTTTTGGGGCTTGAAAGTTGTGCCATGCCCACCATTGGACCATTCCTACGAAGCTTGAGGCTATGTGGTGTAGTAGGAAGCTTCGGTCCATGGTGGCGGCGGGGCCGTTTGGGTCGGTGGGGACGGTTTCGGCTGCTCGTGACATGATGGTCTTGCGTAAGCAGTCGGCGAAGACGCGTGAGCCGGCGCCGGCTACGAGGGC
>CABQHR010000065.1 GCA_902463875.1 uncultured Collinsella sp. | reverse complement strand
TTGTAGAACAGCGCCCAGAACAGGTCCTGCTTGATGTTGCGGATCGTGGCGCGCGAAAGCTCGATGGCGCGGGCGACGTCCATGAGATCGCTGCGCATGAGTACCACGTCGGCGCCCTCCTTGGCGATGTCGGCGCCTGTGCCGATCGCAAGGCCCACGTCGGCGCGCGCCAGGGCGGGGGAGTCGTTGATGCCGTCGCCCACCATGGCGACCTTGCCGCCCGCATCCTGCAGTTCGCGCACGTGGCGCTCCTTGTCGGCGGGGAGGACGTCGGCGATGACCTGCGCACGGTCGAGGCCCACGCGGCGGGCGATGGCCTCGGCCGTCACGCGGTTGTCGCCGGTGAGCATGCGCACGTCGACGCCGAGCTTGCGGAGCGCGGCGATGGCCTCGGCACTCGTTTCTTTGACCTCGTCAGCCACGGCGATGGTGCCGACAAGCTCGCCGTTCTTGGCAAAGAACAGCGGCGTCTTGCCTTCGGCGGCATACTGCTCGGCAAGACCCGCGGGCACGGTAACGCCCAACTCGTCCATCAGGCGCACGTTGCCGGCTGCGATGACATTCTGCCCCTCGCGTGCCGTAACGCCTCGTCCGGGCACGGCGGCAAAGTCCTCGACCATGCGCGCGACAATTCCGCGCGCCTCGCACTCGGCCATAATCGCCTCTGCCAGCGGGTGCTCGCTCGAGCGCTCCAGCGCGGCGGCCAGCTTGAGCAGCGCCTTTTCGCTCATGGCGGGCGAGCCGTCAGCGCGCGTGGCTACCACGATATCGGTCACGGCAGGCTTGCCGCGGGTGACGGTGCCCGTCTTATCGAGCACCACGGTGCCCACGCTGCGCAGGTTCTCCAGCGCCTCAGCGCTCTTAAACAGAATGCCCATCTCGGCGCCCTTGCCGGTGCCCACCATAATGGCGACGGGCGTGGCCAGGCCGAGCGCGCACGGACAACTGATCACCAGCACGGCGACAGCGGAAGTGAGCGCCTCGTTGATGCTTCCGGTCAGCACCATCCATGCCACAAAAGTTACGGCAGAGATTACAAACACCACGGGCACGAACACGCCGGCGACCTTGTCGGCCATGCGGGCGATGGGCGCTTTGGTGGCGTTGGCGTCCTCGACGAGCTGGATAATCTTGGCGAGCGATGTCTCGGCACCCACCCGCGTGGCGCGGAAGGTAAACGAACCGGTGCGGTTGACCGTGGCCGCGTTGACAGTGTCGCCGGCGGTCTTCTCCACGGGAATGGATTCGCCGGTGAGCGCGCTCTCGTCCACGGCCGAGCTGCCCTCGAGCACCACGCCATCGACGGGGATGGACTCGCCGGGACGCACGCGCAGCACCTGGCCGGGAAGGATGCTGTCGACGTCAACGGTGGCTTCGGTACCGTCGTCGGCAACGACGGTCGCGGTCTTGGGTGCCAAGTCGATGAGCTCCTCGATAGCGCCGCCGGTTTTGGACTTGCTGCGCGTTTCGAGGTATTTGCCCACGGTGACGAGCGACAGGATGGTGCCGGCGCTCTCAAAATACAGGTTGTCCATGCTCGTCATCATGGCCTCGTGCACCTGACCTGTGGCCAGCTGGTCGGCCATGATGAACATGGCGTAGAGCGACCAGGCGATGGAAGCGGTGGCGCCCACGGCAATAAGGGCGTCCATGGTGGGCGCGCCGTGCGCGAGCGATTTAAACCCGTTGATAAAGTATGCGTCGTTGACATAGACGATGGGGATGAGCAGGACGAGCTCGGTGAGGGCGAGCGTCATGCTGTGGGTATGGTCGGTGAAAATGCCGGGCAGCGGCCAGCCAAGCATGTGCCCCATGCCTATGTAGAACAGTGGGATGAGGAATACGATCGAGACGATGAGGCGGGTGCGCATGGCGGAGGCGGCGGCCTCCAGCTTTTTGGTAGGCGACTCCATATGGGCGGCGCCGGACCTGGCTTGCGCACTGCCGTTTGAGCCGGCGGCACCGGTGCCCACATCGACGGGCGAGGCCGAGTAGCCCACGCGGTCGACGGCGGTGCAGATATCGTCGGGGGAGACCTGCGCGGGGTCGTAGTCCACCAGCATAGAGCCGGCGAGCAGATTGACCGCGACGCTCTCGACGCCGTCGAGCTTGCTCACGGCACGGTCCACGTGCGCCTGACAGGCGGCGCATGTCATGCCGCCCACATCGAACTTATCTTGAGCCATGGCTTCTCCTTTCCGTGGTTCGGTATTGGAATTGTTAACCTGCCGATACTATACACCCATACCCCCTGGGGGTGTCCAGTAATAGTTGGAATGTATGACTTTTCATTACAGATGAGGGTGGCTGCTCAATCGGTGGCCGTCTCTGCCAAACATCTCAATCTGTAACGTCTGGACCGGTTTTTGAACCATAGCTGTTACAGATTTAGACAAACAGTTGACGGGAAACTCAATGTCTTGATCTGTAACATCTAGAGAGGTTTTTAACCCCTTACTGTTACAGATTGAGATGTTGTCTCGCGGGGCGGGGGTTTGTCTCGATCTGTAACATCTAGACCTGTATCTGCCGAGCTAGTGTTACAGATCGAGACAATTGCCGGGGAGGGGTTCCGTCACGGCAAGACGCCCGCCGCCTAGATGCAGAACCCGGGGATCACACAGGTTAGCTTGTTTGGCTTTTCCGCAGGTGTGGCGTACATAAAGACGTCGCCGTCGTAGCCCACACGGTTCATATAGAGTGTGCCTTCGCTCTCCGATGTGTCGGGACTCGCCGTTCGTTCCCACCAACAGGTGTCCTTGCCCTTCCACTGGCGAACCAACGTCTCGTTCGTGGAATACGGACTCACCTTGAGCTCGCGGAAGAGTTGGTACTCCTTGCCCTCGCCGTTATAGATGTCGGCCAGGTAGTGAAAGCCCTCGGCAAACGAATCGGGCGGTTGCGTACCGCACAGTTCGACCATGGCGGGCAGCCAAAGGGCTGCGGGCAGCTCGCTCAGACACGACGCACTGTTGGCGGCGCCAACGTTATTCGAGATCTTTTTGACAGACTTGATGAGCGCGCGCAACTCGTTGGGCAGCAGCTTAAGGCCGTCGCCGTTGAGCCATTCCCGCAGCTCGCAATCTGCCCAGCCGGCGCTCGGCGGTTCAGCCGCAGCGTTGCGCTCGGCAATACCCGCATCGAACATAAACGTCAGTCCGGCCTTGCCCGTCCCGTCCAGAAGCTCATCGTGACGGATGCCCACAAGCTGAGCGCCGACCTCCAGCCCGTTGGCGAGCTTCACGCGCTTGGTGCATGGATAGGGGATATGACCGTCATCGTCGAGCAGATGATAGCGCTTGGCAATCTCGCGTGCCTCGCTACGGGTCTCGGCGGCCTTAATCTTGAGCGAAATCTCCTGCAGCTGATCCCAAGTGTAGTCGTCAAGCGAACCGCGGATGCCGTCCAGGTAGTCGGGGATGCCAAAGCCATGGGTTGCTGCCCCGATAACGCCGAGCCCCGCAACGGCTGCAACGACGCCGCCGATGACAAAGCGGCGGCGGGTCATGGCATCGTGACGGGCCTGCTCCAGGATCTCTCGCGCGCGCTCGCCGGCGACGTCGACCTTAAGGTGCGTGCCAGAATCGATATCAATTGCGGCCTCGTCTCCTGCGCCCTCGCGGTCCTCAGATTCTGCAGCGGGGAGGTACGTCGAGAGCACCTCGAGCATCTGCTGCTCGGTAGGGCGATCGCCCTGTTCGACCGAGATGCCTTTCATGATGATCTGGACAAGCGCTTTGTCGCCCTCGCAGCGCGGCTCGAGCGGCGCCGGTTTGGTCTTGGTCTTTATGAGGTAGAACGAGCCGGTCGCCGCGGCACCCGTCGACTCGACATCGAACGGTTTGCGACCGCTGTAGAGCTGGTACAGAATGCTCGAAAGCGCATAGACGTCGATCGCGGGCGAGCGGCGAAGGGCCGCGATGCCTTCGATATCCTGCGTGAGCATTTCGGGCGCGGCATATGCGGGTGTGGCAAAACGCCAAATGTCGGCACGTCGGGTGATTGTGTCGTCGCCGAGTGCCATGGTCGCGGAGCCCATGTCGATGAGGCAGGGGTCAAAGGAGCAATCGGCAATCTGCTGCTCGAGCGTTCGGCTGGTGGTGCGGAACATGATATTGGCAGGCGACAGGTCGCGATGGATGACCGGATTCACGAGGCCTTGGGTCATCAAGAGCGCGCGAAGCACGGCGTTTCCGACGGCGGCGACCATCTGGGTGGTCAGCCCGCCCGAGGCGTCGGGCGGAAGCAAGGGCAGCGCCTGCTTGAGGGAGGTGCCCTCGACCCACTCCATGAGGATGAGCGGGTCATCCTCGCACGATCCGTAGCCATAGACACGCGGAAATCCGCGCAGGTGCGAGACGGTACACAGATGACGATACTCCTCGAACAGCGCGGCGGTGTTGGCCAGGTGAGCGGCCGATTGCTCGGCGGAGCGGTCGGGGGCGTGGCCGGAAAGGATGGCGTTGTCCTTGAGTAGCTTGACGGCAAAGACCTCGCCGCTCGTGTTGGTCGCGCGCAGCACGTGCCCGATGTTGCCGTTGTTGCGGTGGGCCGTCTGGAGAATAAGCGTCATAAACCGACGCTTGGCGTCGTCCTCGGCGCTGGGGTCGACCGCCACGGCGGTGTCGAACGTGTCAAGACGGATGAGTTTGTCGCCATAGGCGCTATCGGTAGTATCCATGGCGTTCCTTTGTCTAGCATGGGTTGCTGCGCGTATACGTGGGCAGTGTGGATATCGGTAAAGTACCATGATAGCCACACTGCCCACGTATACCGCTGAGTATTGTCGTTTACGACGCAGAAGGTAGAAGACGAAAGACGGATGGCGGCCGTCTTTCGATCGCCGTCCGCGCTAGTCCACAATGACAAGGAATGTCGTGTAGAGACCCAGATGGAGCCTGTCGCTGTTTTCGATTTCCACCGGGGGATAGACTTTGCCGGGCTCGCGTTGGTCGCGCGGCGGCTCGATTACGATATCGCCGTCGCCCGCGCCCGATTCGAGCACTGTGCCGTTGGTCGACCCAAGGCCCTGGGCGTACCAGTGTCCGCCTTCGAGCCAAATGCGGAGATGCTCGCGCGATGCATCAGCGCCTACATCGGTGATGCTGGGCGAGGTTTTGGGCAAGGACCCAATTACCGTGCCGCGCGGATCGCGTGTGAGGGGATGGATTTGCATGTCGGCGCAGTTGTCGGCATGGGTTCTGAGCAGACCGAGGTTGGGGGCGACAGTGCGCGGCTGCTCCAGGCTGCTCATAAAGCCACGTCCGACGGTAGTTTCGGTGGTGCCAAAGTGCCCGCCTGTCTTGCTGTCGCAAAAGCGCTCGACGGTGGCCACGCCTTGGATGGGGTCAGCGAGCGCCCCCGTTGCCACAAAGAGCATAAGGTAAAGCGTACTCTTCTCGCGCACGGCATTGCCGTCAAAGTTGTCGATGTGATTGAGGGCATTTGCATATAGGCGGCTGTCCAGCTTGTAGCTGGCGAGAGCCGACATCATTTCGTTGGCGGCCGGGCCGCGATAGTGCTCGGCGATTGCCTGATAGGCGGACTCGCCGCCGCCGAGCTTGCTGCAGATTGCCGCGGAAAGATTGAGCGTGGTGACGGCAAAGTCGCTGTAGATGGCGGGCGCGCACTGGTCAGGCTCGCGATGGACGATGTAACGGGTGAGATACGAGCGGTTGGAAGAGCATTTCTCGAGCAGGGTACTGCCGAGATAAGAGTTTCCATTGATGAGCATTCGGGCGATCTCGAGATGTTTAAGACCGCCGAACGAGCGAATATCGTTATAGAGGACCGAGCAAGGCGTCTCTGCTGCCACGGATACCTCCTTTGATTGCTTCCTAGCCAATAAGGCGATAGGAATTAATGGCCCCCGGTGGGCGACGTATTAAATGGCTGCGCAATATGTAGCGTAACCAAAGCAACATTATAGGCCACATGTTCGAAATTGCAGGAAGACTGAGAGATTTGGTTTGGACCGGACGGAAATCCCCCTCTGTCTTGATCTATAACAATTAGGACCGATTTTACTCGGTAACTGTTACAGATTGAGACGTTTGTGAACCGTGTCGACCGTTTGTCTCGATCTGTAACACGTAGAGGAAGATTTGCCCTGTTGATGTTACAGATTGAGACAATTGGCCCAGACCTGCTCCGTCATCTGTGGTTTACGTGGGGGCATACGGAGTACGGGTATACTAACCCGCGGCGAATCTGCTCCATCGCTTAGAGCTGCTGCGTCTGGACGGCGCGCGATAGGGCTGCCAAAGCGATCGCCAGCGTGCTGAGCAACGTCCTCTCTGTGCGCACCCGTTTTTGTATGTATTAGCGCACTACCAAGCACGCCCGCGCGGCCGCATGCCGTGCCCATTGCGCGTGCAGATAAGGAACAACAACATATGCGTAATTCTGTATCCGACGTCACGGACGCCGAGATTTTGGACGAGACCCGTGAGGCCATGACCCAGGCTGCCTTCGATGCCGCCGATGAGGCCAATGCTGCCCATGCCGTCGAGTCCGCTACCGAGAGCCTGCCCGCCTTTGACGAGCTGGGCCTTTCCGACGAGATGCTTCGTGCTATCGAGAACCTGGGCTACACGGCGCCGACGCCCGTGCAGGCCGGCTCGATCCCTGTGGTGCTCGAAGGCCGCGACCTGCTTGCCGCCGCTCAGACCGGCACCGGCAAGACGGCTGCCTTTTTGCTGCCGACCATGAACAACCTGGAGCACATCGCTCCGCCCAAGCCTGTGCGCGAGCGCAGCGGCCGCAACCGCCGTCGCGGCGCTAAAAAGCCCGAGGGCAACGGCCGCGGCCCCGTGATGCTCGTCATCACCCCCACGCGCGAGCTTGCCCAGCAGATCGACGAGGTCGCGAGCAAGATTGCCGACGTCACCGGCCATGTCGCCGTGACCGTCGTGGGCGGCGTGAGCTACAAGCCGCAGACCGCGGCGCTCAAGTATGGCTGCGACATCCTGGTCGCCACTCCGGGCCGTCTGGTTGACCTGATCGAGCAGGGCGCCTGCCACCTGAACGAGGTCAAGGTGCTGGTGCTGGACGAGGCCGACCGCATGCTCGACATGGGCTTTTTGCCCGCCGTCCGCCGCATTGTGCGCGAGACGCCGGCCGAGCGCCAGACGCTGCTGTTCTCGGCGACCCTCGACGAGGAGGCCGTGGGCGAGATCACCGACCTGGTGAGCGATCCGGCCCGCGTGGAGATCGCGCCGGCCACGTCGACCGCCGACACCGTCGACCAGTTTGTGTTCCCGGTGTCCATCGAGGCAAAGAACAACCTGCTGCCCGAGTTCCTCAAAAAGGAAGGCCCGGAGCGCACTATCGTCTTTATGCGCACCAAGCACCGCGCCGACAGCTGCTGCCGTCGTCTGGAGCGCAAGGGCATCAAGGCCGCCGCGATTCACGGCGACCGCAGCCAGGCTCAGCGCGAGCGTGCCCTTTCGGCCTTCCGCGACGGTACCGTCGACGTGCTGGTGGCAACCGACGTGCTCGCCCGCGGCATCGACATTAGCGACGTGCGCTACGTTGTGAATTTTGACGTGCCGGCCGAGCCGACTGACTATATCCACCGCATTGGCCGTACGGGCCGCGCCGGCGAGCTGGGCTGGGCCATTACGTTTGTGACCGAGCAGGACGTCGACGAGTTCTACGAGATCGAGAAGCTCATGGACAAGACCGCCGACATCTACGAGGCCGGCGACCTGAATGTGGGTCCTAATCCGCCCGCGGTTGACCCCGAGCGCGACCCTGCGGCCTTTAAGGTGAAGAAGAAGACCAAGCGCGGCAAGTCCAAGAGCAAGAAGAAGCTTGAGCAGGCGCGTCGCGACGGCAAGCGCAACGGCGACGATTACGGTGATGTGGCCGGTCGTTCCAACCGCGGTCGCGAAGAGCGTCGCGGCGACGGCGAGCGTCCGAGCCGTCTCAAGCGCGGCGGCAAGACCCGCGTGCGCGAGGGCGTTCAGGCTCGCGTAGACGAGGCTGTTGAGAGCGTGGCTCGCGAGGTGGCTGCCGAGGAGCGCGCTGGTGCTGGTGCCGCTGAGCAGCCTGCGCGCGGTAACCGTGCCGAGCGTCGTGCCAAGCAGTTCCAGGGCGAGGCTCATCGCCGTCGCCGCGAGGACGAGGACCGCGGTGGCCGTCGTCGTGTCGAGCGCGAGGACGAGGGCCGTGGCTCGCGTGGCGGCAAGCGTGGCTCGGGCGACCGTCGTCGTTCCGGTCGCAATGACGAGCGCGGCGGTCGTGATGAGCACCGTGGCGGCGAAGGCCGTGGTTCGCGTGACGAGCGTGGTACCCGCGGCGGCGAGTCTCGCGCCGGCAAGCGCTTTGACGAGCGCGGAGGCCGCGAGGGTGGCCGTGGCGGTGAGCGTCGCGAGGGCGCTCGTGGCAACGGCGGCCGCAGCGGCGCTCACCGCTCTGGTGAGTCGCGCGATCGTCGTGATCCGCGTGCCAGCCGCGATCGTCGCGATGACTGGCGCAACTACGACGACACCCGCGAGGAGCGTCGTGGCGGCTATCGTGGCGGGCGTGGCGGCGGCCAGGCCGGCTCCCGCGGCGGTCGTGCCGGCGGTCGCGATAACCGTGGCAGCTATGGCAATAGTCGTGGTGGCAAGCGCGGCAGCAGCTCCCGCCGCCCCGGTGACGGCGGCGGCAAGCGCAAATAGCATACGCATCGCCCACTAAAGCGAGGTGAACCAAGGGCCCCGAGCAACTACGCTCGGGGCCCTTTTTGTTTGCCGTATCCGATCGCTAGTTCAAATGTGATTTCCTCGGGAATGCATCTAGAAGATGCCGTGGGCCTGTTTCCTGCCATGCGGCAATGGGTCCCATGGGGTGTGCCGTGCATTTTTTGGAGTATTCAGCAGCTCTAGCTGGCTGCATACGATTCGGTATTGCCAACGG
>CABQHR010000064.1 GCA_902463875.1 uncultured Collinsella sp. | reverse complement strand
TCTGTGGCGTATAGAACTCAGCCCAATCGTGCGGCCCCACCGAATCGGGCGCAACATAGAGGCCGCTCTGCCAACGGGCAGGAACGCCGGCGATGCGACACATGGTGATAAACGTGAGCGCCATAACGCCGCAATCGCCGCGGAGCGAATGTGCACAGTCATCGGCAATAGAGCCCAAAAGCAGATACGGCGGCTGATAGCGATAGTCGATATGCTGCGTCAGGTAATCGTAGATAGCACGGGCACGATCGAGCGAATCCTCGAGCCCGTCAATGACACGCTCCGTCAGCTGCTGCAGATACGGCGTAAACGCAATGTGCGGACGGTCCTCGGAAGTATCCTCGGGCAGCGGCGTGTCCATGCACGGATGAGACGGAAGCGTGCCCCCATAGACGTCGCAATAGGTGGCATCGATGTGATAGCGATAGGTCACCGAGAATGAATGTTCAGTCGAAGATGTCCAAGAGGCAGTACGAGCCGAAACGTTTTCAGGGGCAACGGTGCCCTCCGACGTCATATCGAGAATCTCGACCTGAGACTGTTGGCGGCAGGCAGCCGCGACGGGAAGCCAAGCGCGAACGGTCTCCCCCTCTAATGCCCCGGGGACAGATACGGACGCCTTAAGTGTGACGACACGAGTCAGCCCGTTTTGCGACTCCATCTCCTGGAGCATTTGGTTGCGCAGCGCAATGCCATCCGTAGAATCGGGACGCATTCCGGGAACCTCCTTGGGATACACGCGAAGTGAATCGAGGAAGTTGTCCAGAACAAACAGCTCACCATCGATAAAGCGCCAGTCAATACGCTTACGATCAATCAAGTCGTCGAACTGTTCCTCGGTAAAATCAGGCCATTCCTCACGAATCATCGCAATGGCCCGATCACGCGACACCGAAAAATGAAGCGGCGTCTCGAGCATGCGATACCGCTCGGCACGAACACAAGCAGCCAGCGAAGGCTCGGGGTTCTGCTCCAAAAGGCGATCGCAGGCAGCAACAGCCTGCGTCAAATACCCGGCATCCTTAAGACGAAGAATCTCGGGCGGCAGTTCAACATCGAGATGACGAAAGTCATCACAGCGAACATCAGCAGAGCAACCAACAGGACCCTCGTCAATAACCTTCCCATCCGAAGGCAGTACATTAATAACAGCCATACCAAAACTCCAAGTCACTAGAACGCTTGAAGCCCATTGTAGCGAGATAAAAAGAAAGCCCCAACAAGGGAGCCATCAACACCGCTGAACGGTAGTCAAATAAATAATTCAGCCTCGTAACCCTGCGGCGTTAAACGAAGGAAGCCCCGTCCCCCGGAACTGCTTCCTTGGCGCGACTTCTGGCAAAGCCAGGTGAGCGCAAAGGAAACAGTGTAGGGGGACGGGGCTTCCGGCGGGAAGTTTAGCGACGCTTACGCCTTGTTGACGGAGCCAAACTCCTCCATGAGCTCCTTGGTGCGGGCAACGATGTTGTCGCGACCAGGCTTGAGGAGCTTGCGGGGGTCGAAGCCCTTGCCCTGCTGATCCTTGCCAGCCTCGATGTACTCGCGAACGCCCTTGGCGAAGACGAGCTGCAGGTCGGTGTTGACGTTGATCTTGGAGATACCCAGGGAGATGGCCTTCTTGATCTGATCCTCGGGGATGCCGGTGCCACCGTGCAGGACGAGGGGCAGGTCGCCGGTCTGGGCCTTAATCTCGCCCAGGCGCTCGAAGGAAAGGCCAGCCCAGTCAGCAGGGTACACGCCGTGGATGTTGCCGATACCGCAGGCAAGGAAGTCGACGCCCAGGTCAGCGATCTGCTTGCACTCAGCAGGATCAGCGAGCTCGCCGCTGGAGGTCACGCCGTCCTCGGTACCGCCGATGCCGCCGACCTCGGCCTCGATGGACATGCCCTTGGAGTGGGCAAGCTCAACGAGCTCCTTGGTGCGGTCGAGGTTAAGCTGGAAGGTCTCCTCGTGAGAGCCGTCATACATGATGGACGTGAAGCCGGCCTCGATGCACTTGAAGCAGTCCTCGTAAGAACCGTGATCGAGGTGAAGGGCGACGGGAACGGTAACGCCCGTGGCCTCGACGGCAGCCTTGACCATGTCGGCGCAGACCTTGAAACCGCCCATCCACTTAGCGGCACCAGCGGTGCACTGAAGGATCAGCGGAGACTTGGCCTCCTCGGCGGCCTGGAGAATAGCCAGGGTCCACTCGAGGTTGTTGGTGTTGAAGGCACCAAGACCGTACTTGCCGGCCTCGGCCTTCTTGAGCATGTCTGCTGCGTTGACGAGCATAAAAGAAACCTCCTGTAAGGTTGCTCCGATAACGCCTGAGATTTTACCACGGCGCACCCGAGCATAAACGTTCGTTTGTTCACGAATATCGTCCAAACAGACTTTTTTGACCGTTTGCCCTACGGAATCGACCCGTTGGGGAAAAATAGCTTGACGTTTGGACGCTTCTCGTGCTTCAAAAGCCGACTATTAAGCTAAATCTGCATGAAAGGGTTCTGCATGAGCTCGCGTGCCATGGTGGTCGAATCGCCATGGCCGGTTAGGCAAACGGTATCGGGCGGGAGAAGCCGGGCGAGCTTGGAGAGCGAGCGCAGAATCGCCGCCTCGTCTCCTCCAGAAAGATCGGTGCGGCCGTGCCCACCCGGAAACAGGGTGTCGCCCACAAAGGCAATGTTCCCCTGCTCGGTGGCAGCAAACAAGACGATCCCGCCCGGCGTATGCCCTGGCGTCTCGATCACCTGCAGGTAGATATCGCCCACCTCGATAGCATCGCCCTCGGCGAGCAGGCGTGTCGGCTCCCCGGGGTCAGGCGTCTCAATGCCCCACATAGCTCGCTGTTCCTCGATGTTCGCATGCGGCACCGCCACATCCTTAGCACACAGCTCATACTGGCAGCCCTCGCCAACGGTGGTTCGCATGCCTGCAACACCACCAACATGATCGGCATGGCCATGAGTGCATACGGCGCCAAACACGCGTACGCCGGGATGCTCGGCTCGAATATGCTCCACCAGGCGTTCGCCTTCCCATGCGGGATCGATAATCACGCACTCATTGTCCGAAATAACAGCATAGCTATTGGTCTGAATGGGACCGTTTACGAGCGTCTCGATCTCGACCGATCCCTTGGGAGTTAAATCCAAGGACACAGCACTCATGTCCCTCTCCTCTCTATAGAACTCGAGGCATCAAACGATGCCTCGAGTGTAGCGAATATCGATAATGTGACACGTTCGTCGCGACTAAACGCGGCGCTTAAGCTGGGCTCCACCCTCACCGGGCATCAGGCGGCGCGCGTCGTAGACCGAGTCAACGCTGCTGATGGAGGCCAGCAGCGGATCCAGACCACTCGCGTCCGAGATCTCGACCATAAAGCGCAGGGTTGCAATACCCTCGCGGTTGGTCGACGTGGCGGCAGAAAGGATATTGCCGCCCGCATCGCCAATGGCAATGGTGACATCCTTGAGCAGGCCCATGCGGTCCAGGCACTCGACCACGATCTCGACCTGGAAGAGGGTGTCGGCAGCGCCGTCCCACTCCACTTCGATCATGCGCTCGGGATGCTCCATAAGACCCTTGACGTTGGGACAGTTGGCGCGATGCACCGAAACGCCACGACCGCGCGTGATGAAGCCGACGATATCGTCACCCGTCACGGGATTGCAGCAATGCGCCAGACGCACCAGCAGGCCGCTGTTGCTCTCGCCCTTGACGATGATGCCGTTGCTTGCGCTCTTGCCGCGCTTTTGCGGCTTGCGGTTGGAGCCGCGGGCAGGCTGTTTCACGACCTCGGCGATGGCCTCGGCCTTGGTGAGCTGCTCCTCGGGCTTGGGATCCAAGATCTGCTCGACCTTGTTGCCCACGGCACGCGGGGCGACTTTACCGGCACCGACGGCCGCAAACAGGTCCTCGAGCTGCTTAAAGTTCAGCTGCTCCGCCACGGCATTGAGCGCACGCGTCGAGCGCGGCGTGGAAATGCCATACCCGCGCTTTCGTAGGTCCTTGGCAAGCATATCGCGACCGGCGGCAGCGTCGTCGTCCTTAGTCGCGGCGGCAAAGTAGCGACGGATCTTGGACTTGGCCGAAGGCGTCTTAACGATCTTGAGCCAGTCGCGCGACGGCTTTGAGCTCTTGTTGGTCAGAATCTCGACACGGTCGCCCGTCTTGATCTCGTGCGTGAGCGGCGCCACGGCGCCGTTGATCTTGGCGCCCACGCAGTGGTTACCGACTTCGGTATGGACGGCATAGGCAAAGTCGAGCGGGGTGGAGCCGGCACGGAGCGCCATAACCTCGCCCTTGGGCGTAAAGACAAAGATCTCCTGGTCGAACAGGTCGACCTTCAGCGAATGCAGGTACTCCTTGGCATCGGTGATCTCGTCGGAGGCAGCCCAGTCGAGCGAGTGCTTGAGCCAGTTGATCTGGTCGTCCAGGCGTTGCGCATCGTTGGTCTTGGAGGCAGACGATCCGCCCGACTTCTTGTACAGCCAGTGCGCGGCAATGCCATACTCGGCCTGCTCGTGCATCTCGTAGGTTCGAATCTGAATCTCGAGCGGGCGGGCGGTGGGGCCGATAACCGTCGTATGGAGCGACTGGTAGTTATTGACCTTGGGCATGGCGATATAGTCTTTAAAGCGACCGGGCATGGGGTGCCACAGCGTATGCACCGCGCCGAGCGTGGAATAGCAGTCGCGCACCGAATGCGTAATAACACGCAGCGCCACCAGGTCGTAAATCTCGGAGAACTCCTTGCCCTTGCGCTTCATCTTTTGGTAGATGGACCAGTAGTGCTTGGAGCGGCCGTTAATCTGGAAGCCCTCCAGGCCAATACGATTGAGCTCGTCGGTGAGGGTCTTGATGGTCTCGGCCAGGTAGCGCTCGCGAACCTCGCGCGACTCCGCCACCATGCGTGCGATGCGCTGGTAGGCATCGGGCTCCAGGTAGAAGAAGGACAGGTCCTCGAGCTCCCATTTAATGGAGCTCATACCCAGACGGTCGGCCAGGGGCGCGTACACGTCCATGGTCTCGCGGGCCTTAAACAAGCGGCGGTCCTCGCGCAGAGCAGCCAGCGTACGCATGTTGTGCAGGCGGTCGGCAAGCTTAACGATAATGACGCGGATGTCCTTGGACATGGCGAGGAACATCTTGCGCAGCGTGAGGGCCTGCTTCTCGTCCATGCTGTCGACTTCGATGTTGGTGAGCTTGGTCACGCCATCGACGAGCTCGGCCACCGTATCGCCAAACAGGCCGGACACATCGGCAAGCGAGGTCTCGGTATCCTCGACGGTATCATGCAGCAGCGCGGCGCACACCACATCGCAGTCCATCTTGAGGTCGGCCAAAATGATGGCCACCTCGACGGGATGGTTGATGTACATCTCACCCGAGCGGCGCTTTTGGTTGCAGTGCTTCTCGGCGGCAAAGCAATAGGCCTGCTCCACCTTAGAAAAGTCGTCCCCATTCATATATTTGAGGCACAGGCGCTCCAGCTTGTCGTAGCTGTCCGCCATAATCTCGGGCGGCAGTTCATCGGCATGCTTATAGTGCTCCATCTCCGAAAACGGCTGGAGGGTGGAATCATGGGCGGTACGGGCTGCGGCATCCATCGAGGTCCCCTTCCCCTAGGCCCGCGGTACGATCGGGCGGTTAACTTTGGCTAGCATATCAGAAGCGCACGAATCGAGCGCCCAGCTCCGAAAAGCCGAGAACTCCATGCGCGAGCGCAGACCCTCCAAATAGCGAATTGACCTGCTCAATTGCACACGGCCGGGGTTTTCTGCCATTGAGATGCGACGCGTATCGTCAAACCCCGAAACGCGGCAGAAACCGAGTTCTTCGAAGATTCCCAGACCGCTTGCCACCGAGCGCTCATCGACCGGCGTGCGTGCGTCGATGGCAAGGCACATCTGCGCGATGTCGATATCGCTTGCGCAGAATGAATCATCCCCGGTCTTACCGCGGTTGGAGCGCCACATGGTCTGCAGCGCGCGATAGAGCGTGACGAGCTCGTCGCGCTCGGGTGCGTAGCAGTCGAGCAGGCGCTCGTTGATGCGGGCGTCGCGCGACGAATAGAGCAGGTGGATCACGGCGGGCTGTCCGTCACGACCGGCACGCCCGCTCATCTGGTTGAACTCAATGGCGCCAAACGGCATGTGGTACAGCACGACATGGCGGATATCGGGCAAATTGACACCCTCGCCAAAGGCGGAGGTCGAAACGATGCAGCTGAGGCTTCCGTCTCGAAATGCTTCCTCCACGCGGCGGCGATCGGAGCGCGCAAGTCCCGCGTTATAGAACGCGATATGGGTTGCGCAATCGGGCACACGCTTGCGCAACGTCTTGGCAAGCGCCACGGACTGGTCGCGCGAATTGACGTAAATGACGGTCTTCTCCCCCGTCGCCACGATCGACACCAAACGGTTCTCGCGGCTCGCAAGGTCGCGGTCGTCCTCGAGCTGCAGGTTCTCGCGCACCGTCTCGTCGACCACCGTGCGAGTAATCGGCAGCATGCGGGCAAGCTCGGCCACGACCGGAGCCGTCGCGGTGGCCGTCGCAGCCATAACAACCGGGTCGCCCAGGGCTTTGAGGATATCGGGCATGTCGAGATAGGCGCTGCGGTCGCCGCCCTTGGCAAGGCCGGCGTGGTGCGCCTCATCGATAACGACAAAGCCGATGCGGCCCGAACGCGCGAAGCGGTCACGGTGAATAGACAGGAACTCGGGCGTCGTGAGCACGATGCCGGTGCGGCCCGAAGCCAGGCCGACGAACACGTCATCGCGTGCGGCTTCCACGGTCTCGCCGGTCAGCACGCCAACGCCAATGCCAAGCGCTGCCATCGTCGAGGAAAGGTGATAGGCCTGGTCGGCAACGAGCGCGCGCAGCGGATAGACAAAAATGCTCGCACGTCCGCGAAGGACAGCCTCGCGCGCAGCATGTACATGGAAGATGAGAGACTTGCCGCGGCCCGTTCCCATAACGGCCAAGACGCTCTGGTGGTCGGCCAAGGCATCGAGCGCCTCAACCTGCGCGCGGTGCGGCTGGTTCGATCCGATAAAGCTATGGATAAGCGAGCGCGTGAGCTCGGTATAGGAAAGCTGGGCGAGCGTCTCACGTTTACGCGACTCCAGGCGCAGGCCGGAATCCGCCGGCTGCACGCCACGACGAAGCTCGCATGCCGGATCGTCGACGCTGGGCAGCGTGGTATCGCGGACCAGAACATCCTTGATCATGAGCTTGGGCTTCACGCGGCCCTGCCAATGCTCGGCCACAGCCTCGAACACCAAGTCGACCGCGCTATCGCAATTGATGAGCTTATCAATCTGCGGCACGCGAAACATGATGGCCGGCACGCTCGCGGCGCCATCCGTCGCCACAAAGCGCATGTGCTCGCCGGTTTTGCCCACCACGGCGCGATCGCACATCGTCACGCCCTCGGCGGCCAACAGAGGCACCTTGTTGCCCTGGCCAAACGGCTCAAGGCGGGAAATCTGCTCGATGGTCTCGATGCTGAGCTCCGAGAGGTTGACGGTAGCCGCGACCTCATCGGTGTCCTCAAAATCCTCGGCAGGAAGCTCGGACAGCACGGCAGAAAGGCGGCGACGGAACTCATCGAGCTTAGATGCCTCGATAGTCACGCCTACCGCGCCGGCATGACCGCCACGACGAATCAGCAGGTCGGAGCAGCGCTCGACGGCGTCGAACAGGTTAACCTTGCCCACTGAGCGGCCCGAGCCGCGTGCGATACCGTCCTCGATCGAGAACAGCAGCGCCGGCACGTGATAGCGGTTGGTCAGGCGGCTTGCCACGATACCCTTGACGCCCTCGTGCCAGCCCTCGCCGCCCACGACGATCGCACGACCGCAGTCATAGGTCTCCTCGACCTTTGCCATGGCATCGCGCGTGAGCTCCGCCTCGATCTCGCGGCGCTGACGGTTGATCTCCTCGAGTTCGGCCGCCAGCGCGCTTGCCTCGATAGGATCGCGGGCAAGCAGCAAATCGAGCGCCAGCTTGGGATCGGCCATGCGGCCGGCAGCGTTCAAGCGGGGAATGAGCGAAAACGACAGGCCATCGGCCGTAATGCTGGAAAGGTCGGCCTTGGCGAGCGCAGCCAGCGCGATATAGCCGGGACGGGCGGTCACGCGCATCTGCTGAATGCCCTCGGCAACCAGCGCGCGGTTCTCAGGCGTGAGCGGCATCATGTCGGACACGGTACCCAGCGCAGCGACCTCGATCAGCGAACGCCAATACGACGGTTTGCCCAGACGCTCGCCCAGGAGCTGCACCAGCTTGAGCGCCACGCCGGCACCGGCAAGCTCGCGCGAGGGGCCCTCGTCCTCGAGCTTGGGGTCGGTCAGGGGTACACCCCGCGGCACCTGGTCGGACGGCTCATGATGGTCCGTGACCACCAGATCGATCTCCAGGCTCTCCAGATAGGAAACCTCTTCCTTGGCGGCGATGCCGTTGTCGACGGTCACGATCAGCTGGGGATGAGCGAGCTCATTAACGCGATCGAGCGCCGCACGCGACAAGCCATAGCCCTCGTCAAAGCGATGCGGAATAAACGGCGTGACATCGGCGCCAAACGCGCGCAGCGCCTCGGTCAGCAGGCAAGTCGACGTAATGCCGTCGACATCGAAGTCGCCGAAGACGGCGATGTGCTCGTGATTGCGAATAGCACGCTCGACGCGGTCGGCAACGACCGACATACCCGGAATAATGAGCGGGTCGGCCCAGTCGCGGTCGAGCGAAGGCGTCAAAAACAGCTGGCCCTCCTCGATGGAGCCAATGCCGTGCGCGACCATAATGCGCGCCACCAGCCCGGGAATGCCCAGGCCAGCCGAAAGCTCCTTTTCGAGCTCGGGGTTTTGCTGAGCGACCGCCCAGCGATGCGTCGTCTTAAGCGATGACATAGGCGCCCACCCCCGATAGGGGC
>CABQHR010000063.1 GCA_902463875.1 uncultured Collinsella sp. | reverse complement strand
GAGCGATAGCGCCCGGGACCTCCTTGGGCAGCTTAATGGTCAGATCACGCGAGACACAGAACTTATAAACCCACACGGTAATGAACGCGGCGATGTATGCCGAGAACAGGCCGCGCGTGCCCATGCTAGTGCAATCGAAGACCGAAAGCTCGGAACCGTCGAGCTTGGTGGTGAACTGCGTAACGGCGAGCAGAAGCATGCTGCACTGGGCGGCCACCATGGTGGAGCCGTCGTTGAGCACCTTACCGGCGGGCATGCGGCGGTTCATGGAAGCCGTGAAGTTCTTTGCAGTGGTGCCGGCGACCATGATGCCCATAACGCCCATGGTGAAGTTGTACAGCTTGTTGCACCAGTCGATGAGCGGCTGGGGCAACGTGATGCCAACCACGCCAGGAAGGGTGGCGATGAGCAGGAAAATCGAAGAGGTCAGGACGATGGGCATGCACCCAAGGAATCCGTCTTTAATGGCCTGGAGGTAGATGTTCCTCGAGATCTTCTCAAAGAACGGCTGATGCTTTTCGAGCATCTTTACGATGACGTCCATAGAGCTCCTTTGCTGCTCGATGCGCGATGCATGTGGATGGAACTGGTCGTCGATGGATGGTCAGGACTGCCCGGAAACCTTCCTGCTTAAGGAAGGCATTGCGAAATGACAACGTAAGACATTTTTGGAAGAGCAACAAGGATTTACAGGTGAACGGTCGATATTGTCCGATAAACGGCTGATTTGTCAGTCGGGCAGGTAGTGTATGCTAGAACGCAGAAAATATGCGACATGAAGCCGATGGGAGAAATAGTGGCAACGTTGGACAAGAAAAACGTCTCAATGAACGATGTGGCGGTTGCCGCCGGCGTGTCTCTCAAGACGGTATCTCGTGTAATCAATGAGCCCGATAGCGTGCGCGAGTCGACGCGCGAGAAGGTCCATGCGGCCATGGAGGCGCTCGGATTTCGAACTAACTTTGCCGCGCGCTCACTCAAGTTGGGCCGTTACGGGTGCATCGGCGTGGTGTTGTTCCACTTGTCGGGTGGTGCCGTGGACATGATCGACGGTATCGCCGATGCCGCCGAAGAGCGAGGCTTTGCTCTCACGATGATCAAGAAACGAGCGGGGGAGAAGATGACCCTCGCCGATGCAGCGCGCAGGATGTCGCAGCTGCCCGTCGATGGCATGATCTTCAACTTGCGTCAGATGGTCGACGACTTCGACACCTTCGAGGCGCCAAAAGACCTCAAGACCGTGATCATCACGCCTATGGAACACCCTACTTGCTCTACGGTCAGTGACGATCAAGAGGGCGGTGCGCGTATGGCGTGCGAGTACTTTTTGGATCGCGGGCACAAGAACGTCTATTTCGTTGCCGGTAAAGAAGAATCGCTGTCAAGCCAGTGTCGTATGAAAGGTTGGCGCACGGCACTCGAGGCGCGCGGCATTGAACCGCCCGAGCCGCTGCGGGGTGATTGGAATGCAGATAGCGGCTATGCCGCGGGTCTGGCGCTCGCCGATAAGCCCGATTGCACGGCGGTTTTGGCTGCCAACGACAGCATGGCAAACGGCGTGATGATGGCTCTGCGTGACAAGGGGCTGAGCGTACCCGGCGATGTGTCCGTGATCGGCTTCGACGACGAGCTCTATAAGACGATTCCCAATTCGATTTTGACGTCGGTGAAGTTCCGCCACCGTGAGTTGGGCATCCGTGCGCTTAACGAGGTCGTTGCAGGCCTGGAAGCCCCGAGTTCCAGAAGCCGCACGCTCGTCTCGGGCGTGTTGGTCGAGCGTTCCAGCGTGAAAGACCTGCGGGCGTAGGTTTGCTCGGCCCGTTCATCTAGATCTGTAACAGTTGGGACCGAAAAACTCGACCAGATGTTACAGATCGAGATTGAACGGGCTGACTCGTGCGGTATGTCTCGATCTGTAACGGGTGGGGGAGGAAAACTCAGCTAGATGTTACAGATTTAGATTGAGGAGAATAGCTTGAGCGTTTGTCTCGATCTGTAACAGTTAGACGGTCAAAAGTGGGTTAGATGTTACAGATTGAGATTGAGAGGATTGGCCTGAGCGTTTGTCTCAATCTATAACAGTTAGGACTGAAAATCCCTGTTAGATGTTACAGATCGAGATAAACGGAAGGCCGGTCCGCTCAAAAACAAAAGAGGCGGATACGACCAAGGATGCCGAAGCATCCACCGGGAAGGTCGTATCCGCCACACGGAAAGAGGTGCATGGACGCAGTGTCCATGCAATCGGGAATGGTAAGGTGCGCGGCTGCGTGATGGTCACGGCAGCCGATGGCGTTGACTAGTCCAGACGACGGGTCTCGGCCACGTGCTTGTACCAGTAGGCGCTTGCCTTGGGCGTGCGCTTCTGGGTCTCAAAGTCTACGTAGAAGAAGCCGTAGCGCTTGTTGTAGCCGTTGGTCCAGGAGAACTGGTCCTGCAGGCTCCACAGGAAGTAGCCGCCCACGTTGACGCCGACCTCCATGGCCTTGAGCAGCCAGCGCAGGTGCTGCTCGATGTAGTCGATGCGCGGCTGGTCGTCCACAAAGCCGTCCTTGTAGGGATCCTTGTAGCCCATGCCGTTCTCGGTGATGAAGATCTGCTTGTAGTTGGGATAGCGCTGCTTAATGTAGACGAGCAGGTCGAACAGACCCTCGGGATAGATGATCCAGTCCCAGTCGGTGGTGGGGATGCCGGGCTTGTTCACATGCTCGCCAATGCCCTTGACGCGCCAGCGGCCGGTG
Organism: uncultured Collinsella sp.; assembly: GCA_902463875.1. GTDB lineage: Bacteria > Actinomycetota > Coriobacteriia > Coriobacteriales > Coriobacteriaceae > Collinsella. Next base: position 6,231 of record CABQHR010000063.1, on the reverse strand, counting down.
CCCTTTTCGCCCGTACCGTTGTGGTGCAGGTCGTTCTCGCCGTCGTAAGCCTTGAGGAAGCGGCACTGGTAGTTGTTAACGCCCAAGTAGTCGTTGTAGAGCGCTGCCTCGCGCATGATCTCGAGGTCCTCGTCCAGGATCTCGATGGTGCCGCCCGAGACGGCAGCCAGGCGGTTGGCGCACTCGAGCGTATCGGGCGCGTAGTCGCCGCGGAAGGTGGCGTCGAGCAGGAACTGGTTCTGCAGCACGTGCTCGTTGTTGGCGGCCTTGATGTCGGCAGGGTCGTTCTCGTTGAGCGGGTACTTAAACTCCAGCGACTGGATGACGCCGATCTTGCCCTTAAAGCCGCCGTTGTGGAAGGCGAGCACTGCCTTGGCGTGGGCGAGCATCATGTTGTGCTCGCACTGGAAAGCCTCGGCCAGATGAGCTTTGACGCCACCGGGGAAGGTGCCCTCGATGTAGGTGTTGGAGGCGTCGGCCCAGATCTCGTTAAAGGTGAACCAGTAGGTTACCTGGTCGGCGTACTCCTTAAAGCAGAAGGTGGCAAAGTCCACAAAGGCGTCGATAGTCTCGCGGTTGAGGAAGTCACCCTTCTCAAAGAGGGGCAGTGGTGTATCGAAGTGATGCAGCGTGACAAACGGCTCAACGTGGTGCTTGTGGCACTCGGCAAAGAGATCGTGGTAGAACTGCACGCCCTCGGGGTTGATCTCGCCGGTGCCGTTGGGGAAGATGCGGCTCCAGGCGATGGAGAGGCGGATGCCGTTGATGCCGAACTCCTCGCACAGCTCCAAATCGACGGGGTACTGGTTGTAGAAGTCCGAAGCGGGATCGGGGGAGAAACGGCCCTGGGCCTCCAGGAAGTCGTCCCAGGCAACCTTGCCCTTACCGTGAGTGCGGGTCTCGCCCTCTACCTGGTAGGCAGCGGTGGCGCCGCCAAAGACAAAGTCCTCGGGAAACTGCGCGGGCGGGTTGGTGACGCTGGCGGGGTTAACGGACATGATGAAGTATCCAATCATTTGAATAATGGAAACGGTGCAGAGCGGGTCAAAGTCAGCGAGCGGCGCCCAGGCGAGTCAGATTGCCCCGAAACAAGGCGGCGCTGACCTTGTGGTCGCGCCGCCGAAGTTGAGCGGCAATCTGGCCGGTTGGGCGCCGCGCAGCGTCGAGCCGGCCGCTGTTCGTTAGAACAGCGGACTAAAGGGAAAGCTGCTCGGAGACGAAGGCGAGAGACTTGTCGCCGTTCTGGGAGAGCTCGATGTACTGCTTACCGCGGCAGGCGACGCACTTGTTGCCCACGCGCTCGCAGTCCTTCTGCAGGTCGGCGAGGTAGCTCGCGGCCTGCGGGGCCAGGACGACCAGGTCAAAGTCGGGGAGCATGTCCACGTGGTTGCCATAGGCGTCGGCAGCGGTCTCCAGGTCGATACCGCGCTCCTTGGCGGCCTTGGCCAGCGCGTTGGCGAGCAGGCCCGAGGTACCGCCGCCCTGGCAGAGCACGAGCACGCGCTTGCCGTTGAGGTCGCTGGCGGCCGTGGCCTCGGCAGCGGGGGCTGCAGCGGCGGGGGAGGCGTCGGCCTTTACGGCCTCGGCAGCGGCGCCGTCGGCAACGCTCTTGGCATCGGCCTTGCCCTGGAAGGCATCGTTGAGCTTGGCAGCCTTCTCGGCGTTCTTGGCGGCGAGCTCCTCCTGGGAAATCTCGGCCTCTTCGGCGCACTTCTGGGCGTCATAGGCACGGAAGAACGGGTAGTACAGAAGGAAGTCGACGACCAGGATGACGGCGAGCATCACAAAGGCGAGCGGCTGGAAGCCCAGGCCCATGATGGTGCCGATGGGGCCGGGGACGGTCCAAGGCAGGGTGTACATAAAGCCGTTCATGCCCAGGAAGTCGATAAAGACCTTGAGGATCCAGATGTTGGCGATCGGGGCAAAGACAAACGGGACAAAGAAGACGGGGTTGAGCACGATGGGTGCGGCGAACAGCAGCGGCTCGTTGACGGCGAAGCACACCGGGACGATGGAGGCCTTACCGACGGCGCGCATCTCCTGGGACTTGGCCAGGAAGCAGAACATAAAGACGAGGACGAGCGTGGCGCCGGTGCCGCCCATGCAGACGACGAAGTACTGGGCGCCCTGCGTCAGGACAGCGGAGGCGTGCTGGCCGGCCTGGTAAGCAGCCAGGTTGTCGGTCATGTTGGCAACGAGGGCGGCGGCGATGGCAGGCTCGACGATCGAGGGGCCGTGGACACCGACGAACCAGAAGAGGCTCATAGCGCCGTAGATCACAGCGAGGCCGATGTAGCCGTCGGCAGCGGTGAACAAGGGCTGGAACACCTGGATGACGCCCTGGGCAAAGCAGAAGCCAAAGGCAGAGCGGAAGACGATGTCAAAGACCCAAAAGACGGTGATGCAGACGGAGAAGGGGATGATGTCCTTAAAGGTCTGCGAGATGTTAGGCGGAACCTGCTCGGGCATCTTGACGGTGATGTTGCGCTTGATAAAGAACTTGTAGATGATGCCGGTCACAAACGCAGCGATGAAGGCGGTCAGCAGGCCCTTGGAACCAAGGTAGGTGGTGTTGAAGCCGCTGGCGGCGTCCGTGGAAATGGTGTCGCTCGAGAGCAGCAGGAAGCCGATGATGGCCGCGCACATGCAGGAGATGAAGTTGATCTGGTTGTTCTTGGGCAGATCACGGTTCTGAGCGTCGGCAAAGTGCTTGGCGGTGGTGGCAGCGCAGGCGATGGCCAGGATGCCCATGGAGTAGTTGTAGCACTTCCACAGGGCGTTGTTGATGTCATCGGGCCAGTAGAAACCCCAGATGTTGGGGACCGAGGCCACCAGGCAGAAGATGGACGAGAAGATGATGATGGGGATGACGGAGATAAAGCCGTCGCGGATCGCCTTGAGGTACTTGTTGCGGGCGATCGCGTTGAAAAGGGGCTGGCCCTTTTCGATGGTGGCGATGAGCTGCTCCATGCATAGCTCCTAAGAGTCGGTGGGTTAGCAACGATGGTAACGTTTGGACCTTGTTTGCCAAAATGTTGACGTTGCCATTTTGTGACACAAAAAAAGACGCGAACCGGTGGCCCCTGTGCCTGTGGACCGTCGATTCCTTGCGCGTAAACGTTTGAGCCGCCCGGTGGCTCTGTGTTTGCACAATGGCAACGTTAACATTTGGGCGATAAAAACCGTTCGGGGACGCAGGATTGTCGGTGAACGGTAGGTTTTGGGTGGTGAGCGTATGGCGGGGGAGGCGTTGGATATACTTGGAGGCGTTCATTTTGTCTGTTGGGATGCCCGCGATGGCATCGTTGACATAGAAAGATCGACCTATGGCCGCTGTTAAAAAATCGGTATCCGTTAAGGACGTGGCACGTCTTGCGGGCGTCTCGGAGCAGACGGTCTCGCGCACCGTGCACGATTCGCCCAGCGTGCGCCCCGAGACCAAGGAGCGCGTGCGCGCCGCCATGCGCGAGCTCGGATATCGACCCAACTTTGCCGGCCGGTCGCTGCGCCGCGGCAAGTTCAAGACCGTCGGCGTCGCCATGTTCAATATCACCGGCACCGGAAACCTCGACCGCATGGAGGGCTTTGCCGCTGCGGCTGACAAGCACGGCTATGCCATCACCCTTACTAAAGTAGATGGACATCCCTATACCCTCGAGAGTGCGTCGTCGCGTATGAGTGCGCTGCCGGTGGACGGCATGGTCGTGATAATGAACCGTATGCCGGCAGACTTTGGCACCTTTGAGCCGCTGCCCGGCATGCAGACGGTGCTCGTTACCATGCTGGAGCACCCGCTGTGCTCGACGGTCGATAACGACCAGTTCGATTGCTCGCGTCAGGTGGTTGAGTACTTGCTGGGGCAGGGGCACAAGACGGTGCACTTTATCTCGTGCCCCGAGCGCTCACTTTCGGGTATGCAGCGCGAGGAGGGCTGGCGCGAGACATTGCGCGCGCATGGTATTGAGCCGCCGCGACTCGTCCGTGGCGATTGGACGGCACAGAGCGGGTATGCTGCCGGTCAGGCTCTGGCGGACGATCCGACCTGTACGGCCATTTATGCTTCTAACGACGCCATGGCCTACGGCTGCATTCGCGGGCTCGAGTCGCGCGGGAAGCGCGTGCCCGAGGACGTGAGCGTGGTGGGCGTTGACGACAGCTTGGGCGATATCGTGCCCGATCGTCGCCTAACTACGGTGCGCTTTGATAACAAGCGCGTTGGCATGTGGGCGGTCGACAAGATTGCCGGCGCCGAGGACGTCGTGGCCGGCGTGGAGCACATGCTGATCCCCGGTGTGCTCGTCGAGGGCGATACGGTACGCAGTCTGCGCTAGGGTGCGGACCTGTTTGGTTGTCGGTTTATGTGTTCGATATTGTTCAGAATAGTTTAAAAACCGTTCACGGGTGAAAATCGACCGTTCATAGTTTGAAATTACGTTTTGGATTGTTCTTTTTTGTTTGAATGTTAATGTTTCTGGCATACACAACGCAGCGCGTATGCCCGGACGCGATGCTCTCCATTGGTTCATATGTGAAAGGAACGCAATATGGCAACCAAAGAAGAAATCTCGATGGTTGGATTCGAGATCGTCGCATACGCGGGTGACGCCCAGACCGACCTGCTTGCTGCACTCGATGCTGCCCGTGAGGGTGACTTTGAGAAGGCCGAGCAGCTGCACAAGGATGCCAGCGACGCGCTCATCGGTGCTCACGACACGCAGACCAAGCTGCTTTCGCAGGAGGCCGGCGGCGGCGAGATGGAGATGACCTTCATCATGGCTCACGCTCAGGACACCCTTATGACCACCATGATCCTGGAGAAGCAGACCCGCTTTACCATCGATGCCTACAAGCGCATCGCCGATCTCGAGGCCAAGCTCGCCTAACGAGCCCCCACAACCAAGTCCCCTTCCAAAAGCCCTGTCGCAACCCCGCGGCAGGGCTTTTCTGTCCCTCAGCCTAAGTTGCGGTGAAATGGGGACTGAATGGGCCTTCTAACAGCAAAAACAGTCCCTATTTCACCGCAACTTATTCGGCGCTGTTGGATATTTTGCTTCGTGGGTATACTTCCATCCGCAATACACGCCGGAATGAGGAGGTATCCAAATGCCGGACAACGGATTGATTCAAAAAAGAGACGCGCACGAGATGGCTCATGGGCGTCCTGTCCAGATAACCGAGCGCACGACGGTAACCGAGCTGCAGCCCAGCCTGTCCGATGTCGTGTGCGCAAACAAAAAGCTGCAGATTGGCTTTATTGTTGCGCTCGTGGTGCTGGCGCTGCTGTCGGGCTTTGTCGCGCGCCCGCATTTTGCCGATACCAAGACTTGGGACTCCACCATCGAGGTCATCGATCAAAAGAAGGGCAATGTTTTGGCGCTCACGACCTCGTGCGTGGCGCTGTCTGCGGGCATTACCGCGCTGCCGGGTGATACGGGGACGCCGGTTGCTGAGCAGCTCGCGCAGCTTTCAGGCAACCTTGGTATCGTGCTTGCCGTGCTGTACCTCGAGAAATACTTGCTCACTATCTTATGGTCGGTGGGCTTGGGCATCCTGATCCCATTCTCGCTCATACTCTTTGCGGTGTCGCTTGGCATTCACGGGCGCTGGAGCACCAGCGCCGTCCTGCGCCGCGTGGCAACGCGCGTGCTGGTGGTCGCTATGATCGGCATGGCGTTGGTGCCCGCGAGCGTGTGGGTGTCGCAAAAGGTCGATGAGACGTATCGGGTGAGCATCGAACAGGCCGAGCAAAAGGCGACAGGCGCAGCGGAGGCGAGCTCGTCAAAGAGCAAAAAGAAATCTGAAGCAAAGACAGACAAGAACGTGCTCGAGCAACTGACCGAAGGCGCCTCGAGTCTGCTGACTTCGGTGACCGATAGCGCCAAGTCGATGACCGACGAAGTTGTCCAGCAGGTGACTGATCTAATCGAAGGTGTCATCGTGATGATTGTGACTTCGTGCGTGATTCCGCTGCTGGTGCTTGCTGCGTTCTTGTGGCTTGGGCACGTACTGCTGGGGATCGATATCTCCGGTCCCACGAACTATCTGACGGGTCGTTTTCTGAGTGCCCCCTCCAAGCACGCTAAGAAGGGCGGGCAGACTGAGTAGCTAAAAGGATCGTTTTGCTGATCCATATCTCCGAAAGGGCGACCGAGATGCGTTCTCGGTCGCCCTTTTTGTTAAAGGCTTTAGCCTGTGCGGGGCGCGCGGCGCGCCGCATCAGAAACCACCCGC
>CABQHR010000062.1 GCA_902463875.1 uncultured Collinsella sp. | reverse complement strand
ACTTCTGTGACCCGTCGCTTGCGGCGGCGTTGCTGGGGGCTACCCCTGAGCGGCTGCTTGGCGACATGCAGACGCTGGGGATGCTCTTTGAGAACCTTGTCTTGCGCGACGTGCGCGTGTTTCTTTCTACCTACGGCGGCGTCGATAACAACGCCCATTATTTCCGCGACGAGAAAGGCCTTGAGGTCGATCTGATTGTCGAGCGTGACGGGCGCTGGGGAGCCATCGAGGTCAAGCTGAGCGATGCGAAGGCAGACGACGGAGCGAGAAACCTCAAGGCGCTGGAGAGGAAAGTGCTCTCCAATCCTGCCGCCCAGAATGCCGCGCCGGCGTTTTTGGCGGTCGTGGTTGGAAAGGGGAGCATCGCCTACACGCACGACGACGGCGTGGCAGTGATCCCCATGGCGGCGCTTGGGGCGTAGTGGCTTTGCGGGAGTGCCGCGGGAGTGCCGTGCTTCCTTTACCGAAAATCCATTTGGTAAACCCGGCGCCCGTGGGTAAAATAAGGTCGACGGCAGCCCAAGTAGTGAAGAGCTGGGCAGCGCCGTTGCTTGGATTAAGGGGTCATCGCCTTAGCGGCGTCGACCTCTCTTTTTATGCTTCGTACGCTGCTTGAGTGCCTCGGTAAGTCCGATAAGCGCCGTGAGGAGCGAGACCAAAGCGGCCAGGAGCTTCACAAAATCAGTCAGATCGGTCATGGGCATCACCTCCCGTCGCATGGAGGGCGCTGCCCGGCACATGGAACCGCCGCCAACAATAACCAGTCTATCAAACTGCAGCCATAAATACGAATATATGTTCGATAATAACAGCGACGTGACCATCTCAAAGCGCAGCTTTACGCAAGGATGCCGGAAAGCTGCACTGTGCGATTTCATGTCCGCACGGACACTTATCCTTACGGCAATGTAGCTGCCTGTGAAACAGGCGGCAGTTGACGGAGAAAGGCCCTCACCGTGCCAGACAAAAAGACGCCGTGTATCTCGGCTATCGATACGACGAACTTTGCGCGCCAGATCGTGCTGGATTTTGAGTTTGCGCCGGTGCCAAAGCAGCGCCAGCGCCGTGGACTGCACAACGAGATTATCGAGGTCGGCGCCGTCAAGCTCGATTACCACGGCAACGTTATGGGCGAGTTCTCGCAGTTTGTACAGACGGAATTTACCGAAGGCGTTGCGTTTCCCGTCCGCGAGCTCACAGGGATATCGGCCGTGGACAGCGCGATTGCCGATCCGCTCTATGTGGTGATCAAAAGGCTCAGCGATTGGATCGGTCGCTACTCCGCCCAGGTGGTCTGTTGGAGCGGGGCGGATCGTCGACAGCTTTTGACCGAGTGCCAGGCAAAGCATATCGATCTTTCCACATTTCCTACGGACTGGGCCGACCTGCAGGCGTTTTACACCTCGATTATGGACGTGGGCAGCCACGGGTGTGTCTCTTTGAGTGACGCGGCAACGTGGTTTGGCATCGGGTTTGACGAGTCGACGGGTCACGCCCACAGCGCCCTAGCCGATGCACGCGTGACCGCCAAGCTGCTCAAGCAGGTGATGGACGGGGACTACCGCGTGAGCCCGCGCGCCCAGGAGGTCCGCCAACGGTGGGGGATGGGCGAGCGACCCCAGACGCGCCTTTCCAAGAAGTGCCCCGAGCTGAGCGATCTGCTGCTGAAGCTGAAGGCGGAGGGGAGGTAAGGGACTCATTTGACGATAAACAGAAGGAATGGTTGCGCGAAGGATTCCGGAATCAGCGCAGATGACTGTGTCCGACGCTATTCAAAAACACGCTTACATCTGCTGGGGTCAAGCTGGCCAAGGGTGCGGACATCGAGATGACATCCATATCGAAGAACGGCTTGCCAACATGATTCATTGGACGGACAGGCGGAGACCCGTGACGCTGCGCGCGTTATCGTGCACAATGAGGCGTACAAGCTGCCAGAGGCGATCTATCCCGATGAGGTTCTGGGTAACTGCATCGCCGAAATTTTCGAGTACTTGTACAAGAGGGATTTGGCGGCGTAGGGCAATCTGATTTTACGCGCTTGCAGGAGGAAGCCGATATGGCAGACGAACTTGTTTTTACTGGCGGCGAGATAATTCACGCCACGCTTCAACTGCCCAAAGTCACATCTGTGCCGCTGAATGGTAGCGCTGCGCTGCTTGTTTTTAAGGACGCTCCCGATGGGGAGGAACTGCTCTATGATTTTGACTCTCAGGCTGAAAAGGCTACGAAGCTCGATTATGAACTTGCAGCCGTTAGTGGGCTTCTCACGGGCGCGTTAAATGTTCTGTGGCAAAAAGACTTCAACCTCGAGAGTGCTAAAGCCTGGGGCGACGAGAAGGTCGGCAACTTCGTTCTTATAATTGCCAAGTCCGCGGGCATGACAAAGGCAGATGCCACTCTGGAAGATGCTATCCGCTTTCTGGAGAAAGAGTTTCCTCTTGCCGCGGACAAGCTGACCGCTGAGTTTGGCGGCGGACTCCAACATCATCTGCGGGATTTCTCGCACCACCCGAGTTTGGTTGGCCTTGCGTGCTCGATCCTCTCGCAATTCACGGGCAAAGGCTATGGCACTGATACGGCCGGCCGGTTTGTCGCCTTTGACCTGCCTGCCGTCGTCTTCGATCCCGACTGCCCGCTTATAGGCAGGAACGTTCCAGAGAAGATTGCGTTCGGCACTCTGTTCTGGGCGATGCATCTCGTGAGCGACATGGCGGGGTCTAGTTCCAATCCCGGTAAGGGGACGGGTATTCCCGGTATCGTACTGTCCCTGCTAAAGGAGCTTTCCTCTCTGCCTGTTTTTCAAGACGCGCAGGTTGCCTATAAGGGCGAGGATATTCGTATTCAGCAATGGATCTCAAAGCTGTTTAACGGAACGGCACTCAAAACCGAGGATGGCAAGCCCATTCGCTTTGACCTTCGGACGGAGGTCGGTCTTCTCGATCAGGCTTTAAGCCAGGTGCTAGCAGTTGTGGCCAACGAGGTTATCGTTCGCTGTCTCTATATGCTCTCAAGGCTCAAGGCCGAGCTAGAGCGTTATGAAGTGAGCAAGGTCTCTGGCTTGCACAAGCTCAAGGCTTCGCATTTTATGCCCTATAACAGTAGGGCCCTCACTCGCATGGTCACGGTTTCGAGCACTTCGTTCGTTCTGGCGAATCTAGCGACAGCGGCGGTCAGGGCGGGTATCGAATGCAGGGGGAGCAAGGTCGTTTTCGCCCAGAAGCTTTTCTTGCGAATCAACTACGTCGGGGTTGGGCGCTTTGCGTTTGTCCTCCATGCCGACTGGGACTATATGGCGGAGGAAGTGTCCGAGGCTTGGTCCGAGCGCAGCGGACGCCGCCAGGACGTCTTCGATGGCTTCCAATTTTATAGCCTTGATGGAGAGGCGACGAGGGTTGCCTTTTCGCTGAAACTGGCCGCCGTCAAGTACGATTGCAGGAACGAGAAGAACGAAGTGCGCAAAGGGCGAAAGAGAAGCTGGTCCCGCGCGTGGCAGGATTCGGTTGCGGATGGCCTGGGCATTGATGCAGACGGCTACTTTTTGAGCGAGGAAGATGCGTACGGAGCCCTTGAGACTATTTCGCGGCAGCGAGGCGGTAAGGTGCGCGCCCTGCTGGTTGCACAGGAGTTGGTTGAGTTTCGCCCCTATTCGCAGTTGGGAGATGAAGAGGAGAAGGAATACAAAGGTTTGAAGGAGAGTGGGTCTTGGGTTAAAGACGAATTTCCTAGGAGACAAGACGCGGTTGATCTGGACGCCATATATTCCCTTGAGAAGCATTGCGGGGCGCGTACCCGTGAGCTTTCAGGTACATTGCCAAAGGTCTTGGTGGGCGGTGCCATTGCCGTGGTGGCGGCTGTAGGCACAGGAGGAGCGGCCGCAGTGTTCGCTCCGAATATTGCTGTTGGCATTTTCGGAGGCTCGTTTGTTGGCCTCCACGGAGCAGCACTTGTTAATGCAAGCCTTGCTGCCGCCGGCGGCGGTGCCTTGGCCGCCGGCGGCATGGGCATGGCCGACGGCACCGCCTTGATTACGGGCGGCGGCGCTGCGCTTGGCCTTTTGGGCTCTGGTGGGGTCGCCCTGGCGGCGTCGATGGGGGAGGACTATGCTCAGTTCGTGCTTGTTGAATGTTCAAGGCTTCTCGCTTTTCTTGATGTGGCAACTGACCACTGCCCGCATGAGGGGGCCATTTTGGTGCGGAAAGCAGCCGAGGCCGTGCGGCGCAGCATTGCTGGCATTGAAGAGGATGTCGAGAAGGAGAACGGAAAAGGAAATCGTAAGGATGGCAAGTTGCTTAAGCAACTGAAGAAGGGTCTCAAGTATTTGTCTTCAACACTTAAACAGATTGAGAAGATGCAGAGGCGCCTTAGTGCCGCCGGTGAGGGCGAGCCGCTCAACAGCTTGTTGGTGTCAGGTGACGAATAGGTCCGGGCAATCTGGCTGCAATTCCGTGCCATCATCGCCATAGCTCAAGATGACGCCGTGCTTGCCCATCTCTTTGCGAGGCGCAATGAGCGTATTGGCGACTTGCTCGATGTCTTTTTGTTCTTCGATCAGTTCCTGTCGGGCTCATTTAGGCGGAAGAGCTAACGATTTAGAAATCCGCTCTTGGCATATGAGACAAGGAGCCCGTGAGGCTGTGAAAATGTCAAAAGGCATACAGAAGTGTCAGTCTTTTGACATCGTGAGATTTGAGAGGTGGTGTGCAACGGCTGCACGCCACCGTGAGGTCGTCTGCGTTTGCCTACACCATCGCAATCCCGCGTGCCGCGTTCAGCAGCTCGTACTCCCTTTGGCTCCACTGGCACAGCTCGGCCGCGTCGACGGCGTCGCGGCACAGGTCCAGGAACGCCTCGGCTCCCTCGCAGAAGCATTCACGGGCAAATTCTCCTGAACCGTTCGCGATGCATGCGCCGCCGGCGAAGAGCTTCCAGTTGGATGGTTCGCGCGAGTCGTCTCCGAGCAGCTTGATCTGCAGAACATGTGGGTTGCCAGCAGCACGGAGCTCTTCCTCGAGCTTCTGTATGGTAAAGCGCATCTGGTGGGAGAGGCCGTTCTTCACCAAAGCCGAGGTGTAGCCGCTCGGCTTGTCCAGAAGATGCATGCGTTTTGGCTTGACGATCAGGTTGTGGAAGTTACGCTCGCTGCGCACAGAGAAATTGTCCATATGGACCCCTTTCATCGATGTTGGCAGGGCCACCGTGCCTCTTGGCCGGTTGGCGTCGGGATCGTGGAGCCAACTCTCTACCCCGACTCTGGATAAAACACGCCCGCTCCTTGCGGGTGCGATGGAGTCTATCAACGTGTACGGATAGAAATCAAGCGCCATCCGCGAAATGACCGCGGATGGCGCTTGATTTCCCAAGTGATTATTCGGCTTTCATCCGGAAAAGTGTCGAAATAGGCACCTTAAAACTTCGGAAAAGTGTCAAATTCGATAGGCAAATTATTCGGAAAAGTGTAGCTGGATGACAAAACAGCACTTAGAAGCCGGTGCTGGATGCGGGATCCTGCGGCCGCCTTCAGTCCTCGCTACTCGTCGTCTCCGTCGTTGGGGTCGCCCTTGAGGGTGTTGATGTCCAGGTACTCGTCATCGTTCTCTTTTTGCTGGGTCTCCGACTCCGCTTGGGTGGGGCCGGAGAACAGCCGGAATCCCTCAAACGCAATGACGCCGAGCAGGGCAATGACAATGGCGATAAAGGCAACCTTGACTGCCTGCGGAAATTCCGAGAAACGCAGCGCCTTTTCCTCGGCGTAATAATCGGCGAAGCGCTCTTCGCCCGTGCTTTTGGTATACGCCGGCGCGGACGCGGCCTCCGGGTCATATTCCGGTGCAGGCGTGGCAGCGTACGGATCGTTGAGATAATCGCTCGATGCGGTGCCATAATCCTCGGTCTCGATGCGATCGGTGCCAGCATAGCCATCGGAATAATCGGAATATGCCGCACCGCCCTCATAGTCCGCGGCGCTCGTGTTGGCGGCAAAAAGCGGGTTAACTGGAACGTCGAGCGCCGGCATGCCGGTAGAGGTCTCATCCAGATCGGCTGCAGCCCAGGAATCGTAGGCAACCTGATGGGCAACGGGCTCATCGAGCCTTGTGACCGGAGACTTGCGTGCCGCAGGAACAGGCAACTGCTGGGCGCTGTACATAACGGTGCTGTCGGCCGATTTGTTCCGCGTCGCCGCAGCGAGAAATGCCGCCGTCTCGGACGGGTCGCTTGCGGGGCGGGGAGTGGGCGTGGGCGCCGAAATGGGTGCGGGCGCAGACGCGGGCGTCGAAACAGGCGGCTGCGCAGGAGTCGGCGCAGATGCGGGCTTAGGCGCAAGTGCGGAATTGGGGCTTGACGGGCGAGCCCCACCGCCCATGAGTTCGTCGGCGGTCCACGGGCGATTATCCATCACGTCGTCAAGGCTCAGCGAAAACAGGTCGTCTTCACCCTCATCGAACATGCGGTGCACATGTCCACCAATTGCCGGAATCAATCCGCGACCGGTGCATGATGCCTTGCTCAACGCCATTCTGTTCCACCCTTTCGAAATACTAATGACATCGATTATATGGAACTTTCCAAGCGGCTCGGTCTTGGATTCATGCTTTCCAGAACTCGCGCCCAAAAGGGGAGGGGCAATCTAGGCGAGTGCCTACTTGTCGTCGGCCGCCGCCTTGGCCTCATTGAGGTAGCTATAGAAGCTGTACTTGGAGATGCCAAAGAACTCGCAGGCGCGCTCGCTCGACTTGGAAATGAGGAAGGCGCCGCGACGGTCGAGGTAGCCAATGGCGCGAATGCGCTCATCTTTGGTCATAAGGGCTGCCGGCTTGCCCACGTATTGCTCGCACTCGCGCAGCAGGTCCTCGAGCAGGTCGCCGATGTTTTTGGTAATGGGCTCGGGCTCGGTGTAGCCCGTGCCGCCGGTGCCGGTAAAGGCATCGAGCGAGCGCTCAAAAGCCTTCATGAGCGTAATGTCAAAGTTAATGCCCAAAATGCCGACGGGCTTGCCCTCGTCGTTGCGGATAAAGATGGTCGAGGACTTGAGCAGCTTGCCATCGGCGGTTTTGGTGAGGTATGGCTCGCGGTCGTGCACGTCGGTGGTGCCCCCGTGCATGGACTCAAGCACAATATGGCTGGGGCCGTCACCCAGTTTGCGCCCGCTGACGTGGCCGTTTTCGATCACTACGATGGAGTGGTCCACGTCATCGGTCTCCAGATCGTGGACGACGATTTCGCAGTTGGGGCCAAATTGGAGCGCCAGGCCGTGTGCAAGACGCTTATAAAACTCAATCTGTGCGGGGGTCATGGGTGCCTTCCTAAAAATTAGTTTGGGCACACTTTGCCATAAACCACACTTGTTCGCAAATAACGAAAGCGTCGCTGCGTTATGTGACCGTTCGGCGGCGAAAAGGTACCGATTACGGCAACAAACAATTTGTTAGGTTTACCAATCAAAAAGTGTGATAGAACAGTACTAACAAACTTTTTGTTTGGCATCCACATAAAAGTTCAGTCGCATGAATGGGAATGGGCTGAAACGCGTATGCGGGGGCCGGCAAGAGAGGACTTAAGGAGTTCACCGTATGGCCGATAAGATCCAGTGGGCGGGCAACACGATGCCCAAGAGCGATGATAAGCACTTGGGAATCATGAGTCTCGACCACGTGAAGAAGGCCCGCGCCTTCCACCAGTCGTTCCCCCAGTACACCGTCACTCCGCTTGCCCGCCTGGATGGCCAGGCCGCGCGCCTGGGCCTGTCCAACCTGTGCGTTAAGGACGAGAGCTATCGCTTTGGCCTCAACGCCTTTAAGGTTCTGGGCGGTTCGTTTGCCATGGCCAACTACATTGCCGACGAGACCGGCAAAGACGTTGCCGAGTGCACCTTCGATTATCTGACCTCCGATCAGCTTGCCAAGGACTTTGGCCAGGCCACCTTCTTTACCGCCACCGACGGCAACCATGGTCGCGGCGTGGCATGGGCTGCCAACAAGCTGGGCCAGAAGGCCGTCGTGCACATGCCCAAGGGTTCCACCAAGCCCCGCTTTGATAATATTGCCGCCGAGGGCGCCACGGTGACCATCGAAGAGGTCAACTACGACGAGTGCGTGCGCATGGCCGCCGCCGAGGCCGACGCCTGCGAGCGCGGCGTCATCGTTCAGGACACCGCCTGGGAGGGCTACGAGAAGATCCCGTCCTGGATCATGGAGGGCTACGGCACCATGGCTTCCGAGGCTGCCGAGCAGCTGCGCGAGATGGCCATCAACCGCCCGACGCACGTGTTTGTCCAGGCTGGCGTGGGTTCGCTCGCCGGCGCCGTGGTGGGCTACTTCACCAACCTGTATCCCGATAACCCGCCCACCTTCGTCGTGGTCGAGTGCGCGCCTGCCGCCTGTCTGTACAAGGGCGCTGCCGCCGGCGACGGCGACCCGCGCATCGTGGACGGCGACATGCCCTCCATCATGGCCGGCCTGTGCTGCGGCGAGCCCAACATTCTGGGCTGGGATATCCTGCGCAACCACACCACTGCCTTTGTGTCCTGCCCCGACTGGGTCACCGCTCGCGGCATGCGCACCCTGGGCGCTCCCGAGAAGGGCGACCCGCGCGTCATCTCCGGCGAGTCCGGCGCTGTGACCACCGGCCTGGTCGAGACCCTCATGCTCGATCCCGAGTACGCCGAGCTCAAAGAGCTCATCGGCCTGGACAAGACGAGCTCCGTGCTCTGCTTCTCCACCGAGGGCGACACCGATCCGGATCAGTACCGTCGCATCGTCTGGGAGGGCGAGTATCCGACCTGCTAGCAGACTGACCTGTCCGGAGGCAGCCGGAGGACTTTACTCCCTGCTCGGACAGTCCTGCTTGCACGGAGAGCACATTAAGTGCTCTCCGGCTCGTGCGGAACTCGCGACGGAGCAAAGTCCTCCGTCCGCCTCCTATGGTTACTTGCTTGTGGGGTGCTCGGCCTCACGCTGCTTGGCACAAGTGATCTATCTGAAATATCTACCTGTAGGTAAACCCTTGTAGAAAGGTTGACTGTTATGACTAAAGAAC